>NZ_JBASWB010000053.1:0-70159 GCF_049276255.1 Miniphocaeibacter sp. | reverse complement strand
AATATAATTTTAAATAATAAAATTTTTAGTATAATATAGGTATATCGACAGAAGAGATAGTTTAAATGTTGAAAAACACAGCACTGGAAAGAAACGCCTTTTAATAGAACTAAACTAGAATGTAAATATTGTTTTTTTGTTTGTTTCGTTTAAAAGTTCTATCTTTTAATAGAACTAAACTAGAATGTAAATCATGAGTAAAGTAGCTGAAAGTGCTAACTATGGTGACTTTTAATAGAACTAAACTAGAATGTAAATAGGGAAGACAGGATAATAAGAAATAGCAACGGCAATCTTTTAATAGAACTAAACTAGAATGTAAATACGTATAATATCCACGAGGGCTTTGACTGGGGCAACCTTTTAATAGAACTAAACTAGAATGTAAATAGATTTTTCAGGGAAGTATTGCCCGCATAGAACCCTTCTTTTAATAGAACTAAACTAGAATGTAAATTTTAAAAACAAAATAGACTTGGATATTACATTTTACTTTTAATAGAACTAAACTAGAATGTAAATCTGTTAAAGCTATTTTAAACATAATATACTTAAAGCTTTTAATAGAACTAAACTAGAATGTAAATTGTGGGACTCCTTCTTTAATTAGAGTGGCTATACCAGTCTTTTAATAGAACTAAACTAGAATGTAAATCGACATAACAGAAGAAATAACAGAGCTAGAAGCTGAAACTTTTAATAGAACTAAACTAGAATGTAAATTGGCATTAGCTGCAACGATGAGTTCTGTTGGAATCCTTTTAATAGAACTAAACTAGAATGTAAATGGACAATGGATTTTAGTTAGAAATATGGATGAAGCCTTTTAATAGAACTAAACTAGAATGTAAATAAATATATGTTCCAAACCAAATCCGTTAGCTTCTCCCTTTTAATAGAACTAAACTAGAATGTAAATCATTCCATACCTTTTACCAAGAAGTTCAGCTGCTTTCTTTTAATAGAACTAAACTAGAATGTAAATGGAGTAGGCGGAGTTAAGGTATACCCTGTTTGGAACTTTTAATAGAACTAAACTAGAATGTAAATAATAATGGAAGCTTTTTTGTTGAAATAGGTTGAATACTTTTAATAGAACTAAACTAGAATGTAAATTCAAAAAAGGTGAATATTTAGCTTTATCTGGATTACTTTTAATAGAACTAAACTAGAATGTAAATTTTTTTATATTTAATTTCATCAATTCACCTACTTTCTTTTAATAGAACTAAACTAGAATGTAAATTATTTCCTACTGCTTGTATTTTTACATCTTCAGTTTCTTTTAATAGAACTAAACTAGAATGTAAATAGATACTCTTCCGCCTTCAATAGAACCCGCTCTTAACTTTTAATAGAACTAAACTAGAATGTAAATATGTAAGATGTTATATTAACAAAAGAATCTTCTAACTTTTAATAGAACTAAACTAGAATGTAAATAATTTAGGTACAGACGGTGGATTGAGGCTAAATTTACTTTTAATAGAACTAAACTAGAATGTAAATTGAGGATCTGGTGAATTTATTACCACAAGTCTTAGCTTTTAATAGAACTAAACTAGAATGTAAATTCTGCAACCTGGTAGATGATATTTTCCGGTGTTACTTTTAATAGAACTAAACTAGAATGTAAATAGATACAAAAATCAATAGGGTGTTTGCTTGCAAAGCTTTTAATAGAACTAAACTAGAATGTAAATATTGAAAAATTAAGTGGGATATTGGCTAATACGTTACTTTTAATAGAACTAAACTAGAATGTAAATATCGCACTAAGTATCTATTTGTTAAGCATGCATGGGAAACTTTTAATAGAACTAAACTAGAATGTAAATGTAGTAGCTACAGTAAAGCAAAGCGAAGAAAAGAAAACTTTTAATAGAACTAAACTAGAATGTAAATTGCTAAATTTACTACGTTAATCATTTTAGTATCATCTTTTAATAGAACTAAACTAGAATGTAAATTTAAAACATCCACTGCAACCTTATATGCCACATCCTTTTAATAGAACTAAACTAGAATGTAAATAATTGGATAAACTCCCCGTCTAGCTCTAAATCGTCCTTTTAATAGAACTAAACTAGAATGTAAATAATGCTCCTAAACGTTAATCGTACACCCTAGTTTTCTTTTAATAGAACTAAACTAGAATGTAAATTTATAAAATCGGATTTATTCATTTTCTAAAGCCTCCTTTTAATAGAACTAAACTAGAATGTAAATTTCTTTAAAAGAGAATTTAGGCATCTATAGTATATCTTTTAATAGAACTAAACTAGAATGTAAATACGGAAATTGGAAGTACAAACTTTTACTATGAATCCCTTTTAATAGAACTAAACTAGAATGTAAATCCTAATTGGCTTGTCCCATCTACTCCGTAATGCTCCCTTTTAATAGAACTAAACTAGAATGTAAATTCGAACCAAATAATAACAACGATAATAATACCAATACTTTTAATAGAACTAAACTAGAATGTAAATGTTGCAACATCTGAATGCATTATCGCCAAAGAAAACTTTTAATAGAACTAAACTAGAATGTAAATTTTCTTGGTGAAGATGCACCTACTGGCTTACAATACTTTTAATAGAACTAAACTAGAATGTAAATTTGCGCGATTTTAGATTGGTGGGATGAAATTATTAACTTTTAATAGAACTAAACTAGAATGTAAATTTGTTTTATTTGTTCTCTATTATAAGTATTATTTACCTTTTAATAGAACTAAACTAGAATGTAAATAAATTTCTTTTATGGCAGAACAGGAGATTTCTTTTTCTTTTAATAGAACTAAACTAGAATGTAAATAATGCTTTGCTCATCTCGCTCAATTCGTTCTGATTCCTTTTAATAGAACTAAACTAGAATGTAAATGTCTTAGAATTTCAGAATTAGAAAATTTACAAAGAACTTTTAATAGAACTAAACTAGAATGTAAATGAGGAAAGAGATAGTTCAGGTTATGCAAAAAGGAATACTTTTAATAGAACTAAACTAGAATGTAAATTTTAATCGGAATGATTAAAGCTACCTTAAAGCTTGCTTTTAATAGAACTAAACTAGAATGTAAATTTGCTAGTCGATTATAATACCTAAAATGCTTAAAAGGCTTTTAATAGAACTAAACTAGAATGTAAATGGTTCAAAACTAGATAAATAAAATTCACCATTTATCTTTTAATAGAACTAAACTAGAATGGAAATTGACGATATAGGTTATAGTACAGCAGCAGGCTTTACTTTTAATAGAACTAAACTAGAATGTAAATCACAAGGTGAAGGGGAGGCTCAATAGCCCCTCTTTCTTTTAATAGAAGAAACTAGAGCAAAGTCTATAAAATTTGCATCTTTAATAATTTTTATTAATTGTTAGGATTTTGTAATCTGAAGACTCGTTTGAAATGTTATACTGGAATAAATTATAAGTAACTATAATAAAAAATCCTATAGGAAGTGATATGTTGATGAAATTCTTATCTAAACATAAGGTATTAGTTTTTATTGTGTCCTTTGTCCTAGTATATATTCTCTCGTTTATGATAACTGAGCAATTGATTGAAAAAAGAGCTGCAGAGCGTATAGAAGATTATATTAAGGCACAGGGCTTAACACATGCAGAAAAAATTGAAGATACAGGAGTAATCTATGGACGTTCTATACCAATAATAGAAAGAAAGATAATTTTTAAAGATAATCCAACTATGAGGTATGTTTATTTTACTGGGAATAAAGAATATACATCAATCTATGATTATATAAATCCTTTTTATAATTTGAAAGAAAATTTAAATGGGAGTACAGAATATTATAAAGGGGTGGCTTTCTATTCTTATAATTATAAAAAAGAAGAAGATTATGTAATTGATCAAAATGTGGAAGATAATACTATGGAAGGGTTTGTTGACAAAGAAGGAAATTTATTAGAAAAATAAATTAATTAAAGGAAGTTAAAAATTAGTTTTTATATTATTTATATGTATGAAAAAAGAAGGGACATTTCATTTAGAAATGTCCCTTTAAAACTGTTGTCCTATTCTACAAGTTCAAAATAATCAAAGTCTATTAATTGGGCTATTAAAGTAGTATTAAATCCGTCCCAATAGGTATCTTTTGACATATATTCTATATTTGGAATGGTGAATTTATAGTCATAGTATTTTTCATCGATATCTTCAAATTTCAATATTTCAAATCTTTGTAAAGGTTTAAAAAACACTAGGTAAAGGTCTTTGTCCTTTAGTTTAAGACTATATTCTTTTGTTTCATAATCTTTAAAATATTTTGTGTGACTATATAGTATTTCTTCTCCAAATTTAAAAAGTCTTTCTTTAATATTTTCCATTTCTTGGGAAATATTTTCAAGGTTGTCTATATTATATTGACTATTAATTCTATCATTATTAAAATCGATAATAATTTTTATAGGATTTAATTGTAGTATTACTTGGTTTTTATTTTCATCATATTGTATATTTGTATATTTATTTTCATATTCAAATTCATTTTCCATTTTAGACAGTTTATTATAGTATTTATTTTCTAAATCTGTTAGTATAATATCGGTTTTCATTTTTATCTCCTTTTTTGTTAAATCTTAAGTTTAAATACTTAATTTTAGTCATATATGGACAGTTATAATTATTTTTAAAAGCACTATTTAATTATTCTATTATTATATATACCCTAATGACTAGGAGAAGAATTTATACTTGTATTTAATAGATAAAATATCATAATAAATCATTAGAAAGTTTAAGTTTTGTAACATATATTACGGATTTTATTTAATATTATATATATTATAGATTTAAATAGGAGGAATTAAAATGTTAGGAATTATAAAAAATGAAATTGGACCTATATTTAAAGGGAAAAACTATAAGGTAGTAAAAAAACTAGCAGGTAGAGGAGATAATATTCCAGCTCATAACCATCTTGGAGAAGATGTTGTTTTTTCCTTAATTAAGGGCAATGTTATAGTCCGTTTAAATGAAAAGGAAGACTATAATTTAAAACAAGGAGATGTTTTAAACTTTAACGGAGAAAATACTATCTCAGTAGATTTTATTGAAGATTCTGAAATAGTTATAGTTTTAGTTGAAAATAAGTAGAATAAATTATATATTAAAAGGAAAAAGACTATTATATTTAGATATTATCTAATAATAGTCTTTTTGAAAATTATTTTCCAATCATAATATTTAAAATTTCATCATCTGTATTTTTCATTCCAACTGAAGCCATTCTACCAATATTTTCAATGGTTTTTTCAACATTTTCACCAACAATGCCATCACCGGAATCAAAAACTATATTTCTTTTGGCCATATCAATAGCTAAGAAGGCATTTTCTAAGGAAACTGCTATTTTAAGGGCGCAGGAAGGTTTAGCTCCGTCACATACTATACCACCAGATGTAGCTAAGGTATTTACGAGAATTTTTTCGATTTGCTCTTCATTTAATCCCATTAAATAGCCAATTCCACAACCGGCAGCGGCACTAGCACTTACTACTCCACAGAAAGCAGATAGTTTTCCAATAAATTGTTTTTGATGTATTGTAGTTAAGTTTGCAACTATTAAGGCCCTATATAATTTGTCCTTAGAAGCATTAATTGAATTTGCATAGGTAATTACTGGTAAAGATGTAGTTATTCCCTGATTTCCAGAGCCGGAATTAATTACTACAGGCAATCCACATCCGCCCATTCTTGCATCTGATGCAGCAGTAGTACGGGACTTTACTTCTGATTTTATATCGCTTTCAAAAGACGTTTCAGATATTATATGTCCAATACCAGCACCATATTTTCCGGTTAATCCCTCTGTAGATATATTTGTATTACATTCAATTTGTAAGTCCAATCTATCTGTAAGCTCTTTTCTTTTTGATAGGTCAACAGAATTAGCAAATTCTATAATATTGTGGATATTTAATAAGGATTTATCACACTCTTGGTTGTCGCTACTGTCGTCATCTTCAGATGAATAAATTACTTCCTTGTTTTTAATTATTTTTGATATATTGCTGTGTCTGTCTTTAATTTCCACTGATACTACATCGTTTTCAAAGATTAATTCAGTTTTTATATACAGTAAATTTGGTACATCTGCAATTTCAATAGTGAATATTTTAGATTCTATTAATTTTTTTGCTTCCTCAATATTACTTTCTGTAATATCTTCTAAAACCTTTAGATTTTTATCGGAATTTCCTCCAACTATTCCTAAGGCAGCAGCAACTTCAATTCCTTTAAGTCCGTTGGAATTAGGTACTGTTACAGATTTTGCATTTTTAATAATGTTTTTACTGCAATGAAGTATTACCTTAGTAGGTATATTGTTTAATATGCTTTTAGCCTTTGCAGCACACAAGGCAATGGCAATAGGTTCGGTACAACCTAATGCTTGTTGTAAGTCTTCTAATAAAATTTCTTCAAATTTATCATAGTATTGTTCTTTCATAATTAGCTCCTTATGATTAATAAACGGTATTTGTTATAATAGTATATATAACTTTATGTATCTTCTGATATTATTACTAATCATATCAGATAGATGTGTAACTGTCAATGAAGAGGTGGGTATGAAAAAGACATTAAATTTAAGGGAACAAGTATACAACAGTTTAAAATTAGACATAATTTCTGGTAAATATAGTTTAGACGACACTATTAATGAGAAGACTCTAATGAATCACTACAATATTAGTAAGGCTCCTGTTAGAGATGCCTTAATCGAATTATGTAACGACGGTATTTTAAAAAGTATACCAAGACTAGGTTATAAGATAATTAACTATTCAAATGAGTACTTAGAGGGGATTTTAAAATTTAGATTAATTATTGAGCCAAAATATTTAAATGAATATTGGGATAGATTAAGTAATGATAATATTGAAGAACTTGAAAGATTACACAGGGAGCAAATGGATAGCTCAGACAGGGATGATCCTGTAATATATTGGAAAACAAATCAAGACTTTCATTTAAAACTAGCTTCTTTTTATCATGATGAATTCTTCTATGAAACTTTAGAAAATGCTTTAAATAAACAGATGTTGGTGTTTTCACAGTTTTATTGGACAAGTTGGGACAAACAGGTTTTTAATAGGTATACACATCAACATGATGAATTAATTGAATTTTTGAAAAATGGAAATAAGGAAGAAGCAATTAAAGATTTACAAAATGATATTGCTTCATTTATGAAAAAATAGGAGGATATATGATAAAAAGTAAAAATAGGATTATAGGAGGAATTTTTTTACTAATAACATTTGTAACTGTATTTTGTTACAGAACTTATTCAAGTGCAAGTAATATTTCTACTACAAGAATTTCAGGTAACAGTAGGTATACGACAGCTGTGGAAATAAGTAAAAATAGTTTTAATAAAAGTGAATATGCAGTTATTGTTAGTGGAGATGATTTTCCAGACGCTCTTTCTGCAACATCTTTAGCAGCAGTACTAGATGCTCCTATTCTTTTAATTAGTAAAGATAATATACCAAATGAAGTTGCAGAAGAATTATTAAGACTTGAGGTTAAAAAGCTATATATTGTAGGTGGAGAGTCTACTATATCAAATAAAATAGTAGATAAAATAGATTATGAAAAAGAAATATTAGCAGGAAAAGATAGGTACGATACAAATAATATAGTTATTTCAGAAATTGAAAAAATAAAGGGAGCAAGTATTGGTTACACAGTTGTTACTGGAGAAAAATATGCCGATTCTGTTGTAGCAGTAGGCATATCCATAAAGGAAGATTTACCAATTAAGTTGGTTAATAAAAACATTGAAAAAGAATATAATTTAGCTTCTAATTATATTGTAGGGGGGAAGGCTTCGGTAGACATTTCTAATTTAAAGGGAAAAAGAATATATGGAAGTAATAGAATACTTACTTCATTAGAACTAGCTAAAATATCACATCCTAATGCTAATTTTACAATAATAGCATCTAGTGAAAATTATACAGATGCCTTATCAGCAGTAAGTTTATGTAAAAAATATGATGCCCCAATTCTACTAACTGAAGATAATAATTTAGATAGGAATATTTTAAATTATATTAAGGAAAAAAACATTTCAAATTTTGTAATAGCTGGTGGTTCAGTTAGTAATGTAGTTGCTGAAAGCTTGCTAACAGGAGAAAGTGATAATTTCTTTAAACCTGTAGAAATTCCAAGTAATATTAAAGAAAAAATGACAGGAGTCTCCCTGCCAAATAATGCAAAGATTTCTTTTGATGATTTAGTTTATATACCTCTACTACACTATGATTTTAATGGTGAAATAAAAAATGGGGAAATAATTGTAAATAAGAAAGTTGGAAGTGAAGTAGGTAATATTTTTCAGGAATTATTTGATATAAAATATCCTATTGAGAAAATTAAATTAATTGACGAATACGGAGCAGATGATAATAAATCTATGGCAGATAATAATAGTTCAGGCTTTAATTATAGGTTAATAGCAGGAACTAATAGATTATCAAAACATGCCCAGGGTTTAGCTATAGATATAAATCCCCTTTATAATCCCTATACAAAAAATGGTCTTGCTATTCCAAAGGAAAGCCAACCATATGTAAATAGAGGGGTAAAGTTAGAGTGGATGATTTTTAAAAACGATAAAATATATAATATATTTCAAAAATATGGTTGGAAGTGGGGCGGCAGTTGGACAAATCCAGACTACCAACACTTTGAAAAATAAATATCTTGGCAATACATTAAATTGAGAAAAGAGCATTTTAGATTTATTTTTATCTGAAATGCTCTTTTTATAATTCCATTAGTAATTGATATAGATTTAATCTTATATGTAAATTTAACCTATAAAAGTAAGAAGCTATGAGTAAAAAATATAGGTAAAATCTTATTTTAGTAAAATTACTTTAACTAAAATAAGAAGGTAATGAATATTCAATATGGAATTTTAGTCCTATAATAAATAGTGACGGGAAAAATATAAATACAGTCGAAAAAAAACAAAAACAGGTCATTTAGTCGCATTGTCTTTATAGAAGAGTATTATAAATAGATAGATGCTAATATTTAGAAAAGGAGTTCAATATGTCAACAAAAAAGGAATTAGAGGAGTTAATTGATGAAATAACTTTTATGTTTGATTCGGATAATGCCAATCAGTTTACAACGAAGTTTTTTAGCTCTTCTTTAAATTTAAGTAGAACTGCAACTAGTGAATATTTAAACGAATTGTTTAAAGATGGAAAACTGGTAAAGGTTTTATCCAGACCGGTTTACTATTATTCTAAAAAAACTTTGGAAAGCTTGTATGGCATTAAATTTGAAACTAATGAATTTCTGAGTTTGGAAGGATTGTTTAATATTTTAGATGAATCTACAGATGACTTCCATAATGTAATAGGGAAAAATGGATCTTTGAAGGAAGCTCTATCTAGAATTAAAACTGCTTTGTTATATCCGGGAGGATTGCCAATGCTACTGGAGGGAGTAGCAGGCTCAGGAAAACGCTTTTTAGTATCTTCATTCTTTGATTTTTTGAAAAGGAGAAAACTAATAGGAAAGGATAGGGATTTAATATATTTTCATCCGTCCTACTATGATAATGAAAATAATATGGATACTGCATTATTTAATCCGGACTTTGGGTTTTGGAATAAGGCAAAAGGTTCCATGTTATATATTAGCCATGTTGAAAAATTAAGTGCCTCTTTGCAAAATAAGTTAGCAGATAAAATAGATTATAAAAATGTGAATAATTCAGAAGAACCGTTTTTAATAATGAGTACAACGAAGGATATATCCGTATTAAATGAAAAATTACAGTTAGTAATTCCCATAGATATAAAAATACCACCAATAAAGGAAAGAGCTTTTACTGAAAGAAAAAATATTCTTTTGAAATTTCTTCTAGAGGAAGAAAAGAGTCTTGGTAAGAAGATTATTTTGTCAAAAGTTGCCCTTGATGAATTATTAGATGCCTATATGGAAAGTGGAGTTACGAAATTAAGGGTTGATTTAAGAAAGCTACTGTCTGAGATTATTCAAGATAGTGACGATGAGACTATTATAATACAGAGATATCATATTCCTAAAAAGGGGAAAAGAGTATCTTTAGAAACCGATGATTCAAAAGAATTTGAACTTATGGAAATTTCGGAGCATTTTAGCGATGAAAGATTGGAAGAAACCGAAAATATAGAATATTATAGTGAATTGTTAAAAATATTTGAAAATTATGGGAAAAATAAAGATTTTTCAAGTTTTATAGATAATAGTAGAGCTTTAACTAGAAAATACTATGACAATATAGCTTTTTCTAAAAAATTCAATAAATTTAATGAATCAGATAATATTGAGAAAAACTTAGTTAATATTTTAGATGAAATAGTGGAAAATGCTCGGGTAACCCTACCTTTTAACTGTGTTTCTTTATTATCTAAGGAAATATCACAGTATTTAAATGAAAGATCATATTATGAAAAATGGCTTTTTGAAAAATATTTTCAAATTGAGGATTTGTTAAATTTTTTAAGGATTCAAATGGAAACAGCCTACTTAATATCTGAACATATAGCTTCAATTCTTCAAGAGCGATTTTCCATAATAATACCAAGTATGAGTAAGGTGTTTTTAACTTTAAATATATATTTTTATAATAGGGAATTAGAAGATCGTCTAACATCGGGAATAATTATATGTCACGGGTATTCGACAGCAACTAGTATGGCAGATACTGCCAATACTATGTTAGGCCATCAGGTATTTAGGGGAATAGATATGCCCTTACATGCAAATGTTAAGGAAATAGCATTAGAGATGGATAATTTTTTATTAAATCATAAATATTTAAAGAATGTAATACTATTGGTAGATATGGGTTCGTTATCTGAAATAGAAGAGCATTTAACGACCTATACGAATATAAATTTAGCTGTTGTTACAAATGCTTCAACAGCTGTAGCTTTATATATTGGAGAAGAGTTATTGGAACACAAGGAATTTTCTAAGATAGTATCTGATGTTGAATTGAAAATTAAAACCACTAGTCGAATTATATCCCTTAATAAGAAAAAAACTGCAGTATTATTTATAAGTGAGATGGGATTAGAAGTATCTAAAAGTGTTTCGGAACTGGTACAACAAAGCCTTCCTAGAGCAATAAACATAGAGTGGATTTGTATTGATATTGATAAGGTAGACAATTTTTTAAATAATCCTATTTTTGCAGATTATGACATCAAGTTAATTGTTGGAGCTGAAGGGCTATCAAAAGATATTAAGACGGTTTCCCTAGAAGAGTTAGTACAGCCTACAGATTTATGTATTTTAGATGATATATTGAAACAGGAATTAAATTATGATGAAATAGAGCTTTTTCATAAAAATCTATTAAAGAATTTATCTCTTAGAAGTGTAATGGAGCATATTACAATTTTAAATGTAGACAGGCTTATGGATCTAACAGTAGATGCTGTTAGTAAGTTACAGAAGAATTTAAATAGGGAGTTTTTACCAAAAACATTAGTTGGAATTTATATTCATATTAGTAATTTAATTGAAAGACTGGTAACGAAAAACGAGCTACAAGTACAGGAGAAAAATACTAAGTTATTTGAAAAGAATAACCAGGAATTTATTTTAGCTGTTAGGAATAGTTTTACAAATCTTTTAGAGGATTATAATGTTGAAATTCCAATAAGTGAAATAATTTATATATATGATTATATATCTAATGATAAAAAGGTCGTGGAGGAGGAACTATGAAGGAGGAACAGCTTTGTATAATGAATCATCATTATCAGTTTTATCCAATAGAAGAAGTTTTTAAAACTGCCAATAATCTTGGAATAAAGAATATAGAAATATGGACTGCTCCACAACATTTTTATGTAGATTATTTGAATTATGATAGTCCGGAAAAAATAATTGAGTATTCAAAAAAATATAATGTAAAAATAGCTTGTATTTGTCCGGAACAAACCAATCCAAAACCCAACAATATAGCAACTATAGATGAAAATCAACGTAAGAGAACAGAAAACTATTTTAGGAATGTAGTGGATATTGCAAGTGTTACAGGAGCTGAAAAGGCAGTAGTAACTTCAGGATGGGGGTTTTTAAATGTCCCTAGAGAAAAAAGTTGGAATTATAGTCTAGAGATGATGAAAAGAATATGCTCATATGCGGAAGAAAGGAAGGTTCTACTATGTATGGAGGCACTACAACCAACGGAATCCAATTTAGTCAAAAATATAGAAGATTTACATAGATATTTAAATGAAGTAAATTCAAAATGTTTGAATATTTGTATAGATTTAGGAGCTGCATCTGTTGCAGGAGAATCAATAGATGAATATTTTAATACTTTTGGCAAAAGAATAAAGCATTGCCATTTTGTAGATGTTGGAGAAGATACTCATTTAGCTTGGGGAGATGGAAATAGAAATATGTTAGAGGATTTAAAGATATTTGAAAAGTATAAATATGAAGGATATTTAAGTATGGAGATTGCAAATAGTAGATATCATAAAAAACCATTTCTTGCAGATGAGCAATCACATAGTAAATTTATAGAAAATATAGAAAAAATAAATAGCTTAGAGAGGAAGGAAATATGAGGAAATTCATCATTGCAGGTCATGGTAGATTTTCGAGTGGTTTAATGAGTGCTATAGAATTGATTATTGGAAAACAGGATGATGTTTTAGTTTTAGATTGCTACATTGATCCAAAACAGAATGTAGAAGAAGATATAGATAAAATATTTAATAGTGTAACTGAAGGTACGGAATTAATATGCTTTACAGATATTTTAGGAGGAAGTGTAAACAATATATTTATGAAATATATTGATCGTTCAAATATCTATATATTTACAGGAAGTTCTTTGCCCATATTACTTGAAACTTTTAGTAATAAGGAAGTGCCTTGGGAATCGCTAAAGAACTATATTTTAGATATAGGTAATAAGGGCTTTTGTTTATGTAATAATATTTCAAAAGAAGAGGAAGAAGATTTTTAGGAGGTAATTATGATTAAGTTATTAAGAGTAGATCATCGTCTACTTCATGGGCAAGTGGCTTTTTCATGGACCAACTCCATAGGAGCAGATTGCATATTAGTTGCTAGTGACAAAGTAGTTAAAGATGAAATATGGAAAACTACTTTAAGACTAGGAAAGCCGGCAGGAGTTAAACTAGTTATTAAAGGTATTCAGGATTCAATAGATTCTATTAACAGTGGCAAGACCGATAAATATAAATTGCTAATAGTAGTACAAACTATTGAAGATGCAGAGAAAATTGCTAGTAATTGTCCTGTAATTAAAAGTATAAATTTAGGAGGGGTAAAGCATGTAGAAGGTGCTGAACAAATTGGAAAGAGTGTTTATTTAACCGAAGAGAATAAAAGGATAATAAGAAAATTAATTGAAGATGGTTATGAAGTTGAAATGAGACAGTTAGCAGATGATAACAAAAAAAACTTAGCAAATTTAATATAAAAGGAAGAGGTGAAATATGTTAGAAGCAATTCTTATTGGATTAGTAGCGGTTCTAGGAAGATTTGATTATCAAATGGGTACTTCTTATTTATTTAGACCCATTACACTAAGTCCGATAGTAGGATTAGTTTTAGGAGATTTTAAAACGGGAATTATAATTGGAGCGAATTTGGAACTATTATTTATGGGAGCGATATCAATAGGAGCTTATTTACCTCCTGATGTGGTAGTAGGAGGGGTATTGGCAACAGCTTTTGCAATTACATTAGGTGAAGGTGTAGAAGTAGCCATAGCCCTTGCAATGCCTATAGGATTAATTTCTGTAGGAATGGAGAATTTGTTAAATATAGTATATTCGATTTTATTAAGAATTGCAGATAAAGGAGCAAGAGAAGGAAATAGTAAAGCTATACTATGGGATCATAGATTAATAGGTTTTATTACTGTACTTTCTACCTTTCTATTAACTTTTTTAGCATTTTGGTTAGGTGTTGATGTTGTTCAGGGAGTACTTGAAGGAATTCCGGAATTTATTATTACAGGCTTAGGAGCTGCAGCAGGACTACTTCCTGCAATGGGTTTTGCCATGCTTATGACAATGATTTTGAAAAAGGAAATTATTCCATTTTATTTCATAGGATTTGTTTTAGTAGCATATTTGAATATGCCGATTTTTGGAGTGGCAATCTTAGGTGTAAGTTATGTTTTAGTTAATTATGGATTTCTAAAAAAACAACCGGAATCAGCAGTTATAACTGAAAACGCAGATGATTTTGATGGAGGTGAAGATGATGACTTCTAATGAATATATAGATGATAATGGGAAAAAAGCTTTGTTTACAAAAAGAGATATGACTAAAATGGCCTTAAATGAGGGTTCCTTAGGTATGGAGTATTCATGGAATTATGAAAGACAGATGCACCTTCCTTTTTGTATTATGATAGACCCATATTTAAAGAAAATTTATAAAGATGATAAGGAAGGGTATAGTCAAGCTTTAATAAGGCATGTAGAATTTTTCAATATTACAGTTCAATTGGCTCCTTTTGTAGGAGGTATAGCAATATCTATGGAAGAGGCTATAGCCAAAAAAGAGATGGAACCAGAATCAGTATCTCAAATCAAAACTGCATTGATGGGACCTTTGTCAGGCATAGGAGATTCCATATTTTTAGGATGTATAAGAATTATTGCTGTTGGAATAGGATTATCTTTTGCTTTAGATGGTAATATTTTAGGGGCTATTTTATATTGGCTAATTTATAATATACCAGCTTTTGGCTTAAGGGTTTATGGAGCTCAAAAGGGATATGAGCTAGGTTTTTCATATTTAGATAAAATACAGAAAACCGGCTTAATGAATAAATTAATGGAAGCTGCTGGAGTACTTTCTATGATAGTTATTGGTGCTATGTCTTCAGGAATGGTTTATACAACATTAGGACTTGAAATAGGATCAGGAGAAAGCGTTCAAACATTACAGGAATTATTAGATGGAATAATGCCAGGAATAGTTGCCTTGGGAGTAACTTGGTTATATTATTGGTTACTTAAAAAGAGAATTAGTCCAATGATATTGATAGTTTGTACAGTATTAGTAGGGATAGTTGGAGCATATTTTGGAATATTTGTTGCTTAGGAGGTAATAATGAAAGAACTTTTAAAATTTAACAGAGAAGAATATAGGGAGAATGCAAGGGTAATAGTTGAATCAAAAGAAATAGCTGAAAAGACAGCTGAAGAAATATTTGAAGATGGCTTTAAAAATATATTTTTTGTAGGAGTGGGAGGAAGCTTGGCTCCTATGATGTCTATAGTAGACATGGCAAAACAATTTACTACAATGCCAATTTTTATAGAACAAGCTAATGAATTATTATATAGAGGAAATAAGAATTTAAATGAAAAATCCTTAGTTATAACTTTATCCAAATCAGGAGATACTAAGGAGACAGTTGCTATTGCTGAATATTGTAATAGTAAAAATATCAGAGTTGTTTGTTTTACAAAAAGTGAGGATTCCCCATTAGCAAAAAATTCTAAATACTACATTCCTATGAAACATGCCAATGGAGTTGAATATGAGTATATTGTATTATACTGGTTCTTCTTTAAAATATTGAATCTTAAGGGAGATTTTGAAGATTATGAGGAATTTGGAAATCAACTTAAAAACCTACCAAAGGATTTAGAGAGAGTTAAGGAGGCTTTTGAAGAAAAAGCTGATATAATAGCCAAAAATACTTACGATAGTGATTACATGATTTGGATAGGCGGAAATGAAATGTGGGGTGAAACCTACTTGTTTTCAATGTGTATATTAGAGGAAATGCAATGGTTTAAAACTAAAAGTGTAAGATCCAGTGAATTCTTCCATGGAACTCTTGAACTAGTAGATGAAACAAGTACTGTTTTCCTTATAAAAGGAAGTGGAAAAACCAGAGTATTAGATGAAAGAGTAGAGAAATTCTGCAAGGAAAGAGCTGGAAAATTTGTAGTAATCGATCCTGATGAATACGCCTTAACGGAAATTGATGAAAAATATAGATGGATGGTTTCACCACTTATGGTTTCTACGATGCTAGTGGATCGTTTAGGATTTTATTTTGAAAAATATTCACATCATAATTTAGACTATAGAAGATATTATCGTCAATTTGATTATTAAAAGGCTGAAAGATATAGACTAAGATTTAAAAGAATAGTAAAAGGCTGTTGAAAAATAAATTTTATATTCAACAGCCTTTTTTATTTATTTTAATTATTATTGAAGGGCAATTTAGTTAATTTATAATTCTTCTCCATTACTAGCTATTACTTTTTTATACCAGTAAAAAGAATCCTTTTTATATCTTTCTAAATCTCCACTACCATCATCTTGTTTGTCAACATATATAAATCCATATCTTTTTGCCATTTCTCCAGTTGAAGCAGATATTAAATCTATACAGCCCCAAGGTGTATATCCTCTTAAGTCAACACCTTCATCAACAGCTTCGGACATAGCCTTTATATGTTTTCTAAGATAATCTATTCTATAGTCATCATGAATGGTTTTATCATCTTCTAATTTATCAATAGCACCTAGTCCATTTTCAACAACCATAATAGGTACTTCGTATCTGTTATATACTTCTATTAGAAGATACTTTAAGCCGTCAGGGTCTATTTGCCATCCCCATTCACTTGCTTCTAAATATGGGTTTTTAACTCCGAAAAGGAAGTTTCCTGTAGTTTGTTCAGCATCAGGGTCATTTGAAACACAGGAACTCATATAATAACTTAAAGTATAGAAATCAACCTTTCCTTCTTTTAATATTTCAAGATCTCCATCTTCCATTTTAATTTCAATATTATTATCTTTCCAATATTTTTTTGCAAAGGAAGGATATTCGCCTCTAACTTGAACATCTGAGCAATAATAATTATTTATATTATTATAGTATTGTGCTAAAACTACGTCTTCAGGTTTACAAGTTAAAGGATAAAGTGGTGCAAATATATTCATACAACCAATTTGAAAATCTGGATTTATTTCATGGGCTATTTTTGTGGCTTTTGCACTTGCTATAAATTGATGGTGTAAAGCCTGTAATCTGTCCTTTAATTCTGTTTTTTGTTTAACTAAAACAGTATCTTCATCAGGTACTATTGCCAGGCTTAAGTAGGAGCCTATACCAGCCATAGTCATATTTATTTCATTAAAGGTTAGCCAATATTTAACTTTATTTTTGTATCTTTTAAAAATTACTTCACAGTATTTTACAAAATAGTCTATAAATTTTCTAGAAGTCCAACCTTTATGTTCTTTAGCTATATGAAAAGGAGTTTCATAATGGGATATTGTAACTATTGGCTCAATGTTGTATTTTTTTAATTCATCAAATACCCTATCGTAAAACTCTAGTCCTTCTTCGCTAGGTTCCTCTTCATCTCCCTTAGGAAAAATTCTAGACCAAGCAATTGAAAGTCTAAAGGTCTTAAATCCCATTTCAGCAAACAGTTTAATATCTTCCTTATATCTATGATAGAAATCTATTCCGTAATGATTTGGATAATCCCCATCTTCTTTTAGAATAGGGGTAATAACTCTTGGAGTTTCTTTACTACCTCTTGTTAAATGGTCGGAAATATTTGGACCTTTTCCACCAATATCCCAAGCGCCTTCAAATTGGTTTGCAGCAGTAGCTCCACCCCATAAAAAATCATCTCTAAACATAAGTCCTCCTTTTTATCTAATAATTTTTATTATTTCTTCACCATGTTTAACATAACGGTCTTTCATTTGTACAACATCTAAATAGTCTGTAGAGTTTGTTATAACTATAGGAGTTGTAATATCATAACCGGCTTCTTTTATTTTTTCTATATCAAATTCAATTAATAATTCACCTTTTTTTACATATTTTTCATTTTTAGTTTTTATTGTAAAGTATTTTCCTTCAAGTTGAACTGTATCCATTCCAATATGAATTAGAATTTCAGCACCATCATCAGATAAAATACCTAAAGCATGTCCAGTTGGGAATAGGGTCGCTATTGTACCATCACAAGGTGCGTATAATTTTCCTTCTGTAGGAATTACAGCTACTCCATTACCTAAGGCTTTGCTGGAAAAAGCTTCGTCTTCAACATTTTCAATAGCTATAACTTCACCATTTAAAGGAGAATATAATTTTATATCCTCTACTAGATTGTTGTCCTTTTTTAAGACTCCATCTTTACCGTCTGCCTTTACTTCCTCATCATCTTTATAGGTTATAAAGGTTAGTACAAAGGAAACTACCATTGCTACTACTACCCCTATAGCAGCGTGAACAAGAGAAATCATATCTCCTGTAGTAGTGTTTATATAGGTTGTAAATCCAAAAATACCAATTGCTCCAAAGGTATAGGAAGTAACTCTGAAAAATCCAATTATTCCTCCACCTATTGCAGCACCTATACAGGATATAATAAATGGTTTTTTCTTAGGTAGGGTTATCCCGTAAATAGCAGGCTCTGTTATTCCGAAGATTCCTGTTACAAAGGCAGGAACTCCAAGTTGTTTAAGTTTTTTATCCTTAGTTTTTAATACTATTGCTAAAACTACTGCTATTTGAGCAAAGGTACCAGCAAAATAAGGTGACATAAATTGGTCAAAACCTTGGGCTGTTAAATTGTATAAAGCAATTGGAATTATACTCCAGTGTAAACCAAATATTACAAGTACTTGCCATAAACCTCCAATTAATATTCCAGCAATAATAGGACTTAAATTATAAACAAATCCTATAGCAGCTCCTATTAATTGTGCTAACCAAGTAGTTACAGGTCCAATTACTAAAAATGTTAAAGGAACTATTATTATTAAAGTTAATAGTGGAACTAAAAACATTTTAAGTACTGCAGGTATTGTTTTTTGGAAGAAATTCTCAAGCTTTGCTCCAAAATATGAAGTTACAATAATAGGAACAACACTTGAAGTATAATTCATCATAATTACCGGTATGCCTAAAAACTTATGGTATACATTTGACTCAAAGAACGTTCCCTTAAAAAGTGTTAGTAAAGGAGTTGATTTCGCTAATTTTGAAGGATCCATTCCAACAATATTAGGATAACAGAAGACAAGTCCTATGGTAAGTCCAATTAATGGATTTCCACCAAATTTTTTAAAGGATAGGTATCCTAAAAATGCCGGTAGGAAATAAAATACTGAATCTGCAATTGAATATAGTATTAAGTAAGTACCGGATGTATCAGAAAGAAGTTTGAAAAATACCGCTAAGGTTAGTAAACCCTTTAAAAGACCGGTGGCTGCTAAAACTCCTAAGGTTGGAGCTATTACGCCGGATATTATATCTATTAATTTTGCAAAAGGTCCTTTGGAATTATCATCTTCTACCTTATGGTCCTCTGTAAATCCACCAATTTTACTTACCTCTTTGTAAACATCTGCTACTTCGTTACCAATAACAACTTGGTATTGACCACCACTTTGCATTACCTTTACTATGCCTTCCTTGTCGGATAAAGCATCGGTATTTGCTTTGCCTTCATCTTTTAGCTTAAACCTAAGTCTTGTTATACAATGACTTACACTTGAAATATTGTCTTTACCGCCGACATTTTCAATTATAAACTTGGCTAATTCTGAATAATCTTTCATATCTTCCTCCTATTTTTTATTTACTACTTTTTCAATATGAATAGTTAAATATAACTCTTCTTCATTATTAAGAGTATATTTATATTTGCTTTTAATAAATTCTCTAATTTTTTCAACAGCAGAATAAGATTCTGGATAATTATTTTTTATAATAATATATAATTCGTCGACTTTATCATCTTCATAGGCGTTTTTATTTAAAATCCTTTGAGCAAAAAATTTTAAATGGGTTATAAACCTATAATAATTTATAGAGTCTTCATCAAATTCAATTCTAAAGTGAAGTCTTACAATTTTTAGAATTTCTTGCATAATATTGGTTATTTCATAGACTGTGTTTTCATTTTGTTCAAGTTGAGCATTTACAATATGTAATGCAATAAATCCGGCTTCATCTTCAGGAAGTTGTGTACCTATTTTTTCATTAATTATTTTTAAGGCTTCTAATGCTACTTCATATTCGTTTATATAAAATCTTTTTATGTCCCAAAGTAGGGGATTTGTGAAAGAAATTCCCTCTTCAAGACGAGTTACAGCACTAAAAATATGGTCTGTTAAAGAAATATATAAATTCTTACTTAGGCTTTTATTTAAGGTTGTTTCTGCTAAACTTATAATATTTGATGTTATTTCAATGTAAACATCAGGAATACTGGAGAATAATTTTATAATTTCCTTTGTATTTTCTGGTGAAAATATATAAGTCTTTTCTATTTGATTATCATCAAGAAAATCATCAACTCTTTTCTTAAAAGCTATGCCTTTACCCATAACAACTATTTCATTGTCATTTTTATCTTTTGAAATAACGGCGTTATTGTTTAATATTTTACTTATTTTCATGGTGTGCACTCCTAAAAAAACAAAAAAACCTATCCACAGGACTATAGAATACTCCTGTAAATAGGTTTAGCTTGCTATGCAATAACTATCCTCAATATTGATTTAATTAAACAATAGCATAGAATAAAATAATTGTCAATAAAATGTATTCCTCTTAAATAGGAGAAATCTTAAAAATTCTTATTTAAGAAGGGATTATCTTAAGGAATGAAAAAATATATTATATTTTAAACAGGATTATTCTCATGTTTTTTCTTTAGTTGTCGATTTTGTTGTTTCTGAAATTGTTTATATGATTTTGCAGCAATAGACATTAACTTCTCTTCTTGGTTTAATTCATTGTTGGCAATAACTTGTTTTAATAGATAGGCTAGTATCTTTTTTATATTTTCGCCTTCGTAACCTAATATTTTCATATGGTTTCCGTTAACAGCTAAATCTTTAATTTTGTGAGGTCCCTTAAAGACTTCTTTATATTTTTCTAAGATTTCATCAAATATATAGAAAGAACCTAATCTCATAGGATTTTGTGCTAAATTATCAGCTAGCTGGACCTTTATTAAATCCTCCATGTCCTCATATGAGAATTCTTTATCGACTATAAATTTATTCATACTTCTAAAACGAGTAGAAAGAATAGTGTCATGACATTCTATTAACTTCAAAATGCGATTAATACTTTTTGTTGGAAATTTTAATTTTTTTAATATACTATTTGCAATAGCAATAGAATATTTAGCGTGATCATAGAAATGGTCATGTCCTTTAACTGTAGTTTTAGTTACAATTTTACCAATGTCATGTAAGAGCATAGTATATTTTAAATCTATATCTCCAGAAATATTTAAGACAGACATTAAAGAGTGGTCACCAACATTATAAACATGGAAAGTACTATTCTGTGTAGTTTTAAACATTTTATGTATTGGAGGGAAAAGAACTTTAAATATTCCGGTATTGTACAAATTACGTAAGGCAGGGTAATTATCGGCCATTAATATTTTATCAAGCTCTACCTTAATTCTTTCAGTGGCTACATTTTTTAAAAGATAGGAATATTTCGCTATATTGTAAAGTGTTTTATAGTCTATTCTAAAATCAAGTTGGGCAGAAAAGCGGATGGCTCTTAGGATTCTTAAAGCATCTTCACTAAAACGAACCTCCGGCTCACCAACAGTTCTAATTATTTTTTTCTTTAGGTCTAACTGTCCACGAAAGGGATCAATTAAAGTATTGGAATAAATATCATAGGCCATGGCGTTAATAGTTAAATCCCTACGATTTAAATCCTCATAAATATCATCAAAAAATATGACAGAACTTGGATGACGACCATCGGCATAGTCCGATTCTTTTCGCATAGTTGTAACTTCTACAAAATGATCATCTACTTCAACAGAAATAGTTCCAAATTTTCTACCAATGTCTAAAGTTTTATAATTTTTAAAAACTTCAAGTATCTCATCAGGCTTGGCATTAGTAGTAATATCCCAATCATGAGGTATTTTACCAAGAAGGGAATCTCTTATACATCCACCAACAGGATAAGCCTTAAAGCCGTTTTCAGTTAATTCATTGACTACAATTTTAGCTAAACGAGATATTTTAATCATAGTAAGCTCCTTGTTATTCTATATAGCATATATACCCATTTTAATAAGGAGATTAAAGAAGCCTTTATGAACAAGATTAATTAGCATATATTTAATTTTTATTTAAAGATAAGTTTTTATAAATAAGAAATATTAGGGAAAATATAAAGACTAATTATATTTAATTTGGTTATATTAAGGGAGTAAATATATATATTTTTTTATATTTTCATATTAAAAATGTGTATTTTTAAAGATTTACTTGAGTATGAAAACATTTATTTGCTATACTTAATATAAGTATTTAACTAGTATATTTGAAAAACATATATTAATCCTACAATTTAGGTAAAAGCGGAGGTGAAATAAGTGATAAGATTTGAAAACGTTACCATGGCTTATGGTGATAATGTAGTAATTAAAAATTTGAATTTCGAAATAGAAGAAGGCCAATTAGTTGCCTTAGTAGGTCCTTCTGGTTGTGGGAAAACCACTATATTACAACTTGTTAACAGGTTAATTAATCCGGTGTCAGGTAAGATTTACCTAGAAGGTGTAGATATACAAACAATGAATCCGGTGGAATTACGAAAAAAAATAGGATATGTTATTCAAGAAATTGGATTGTTTCCACATATGACTATAGAGCAGAATATTGAAATAGTACCTAAACTATTAAAGTGGCCTTCAGAAAAAAGAAAAAAACGAACTATAGAATTATTAGAAATGGTAGGTATGGATCCAAATACATATTTAAATCGATATCCGGCAGATTTGTCAGGGGGACAACAACAAAGAGTAGGAGTTTTACGAGCATTAGCAGCTGAACCTCCTTTGATTTTAATGGACGAGCCCTTTGGTGCATTGGACCCTATTATAAGGGAAAGTTTACAGGATGAAATAAAAAAACTTCAAAGGAACTTAAAAAAGACTATTATTTTTGTCACTCATGATATGGATGAAGCTATAAAAATTGCAGATATTATAGTGGTTATTAAGGATGGAGAAATAGTTCAATCAGCATCTCCTGATGAATTATTATCTAATCCGAAAAATAAATTTGTAGAGCAATTTATAGGAAAACATCGAATCTATGAAAGCCAAATAGACAAAGTTAAGGATATTATGCGTAAAAAAGTTTTTAAAGTTTCGGTTAATACAGGCTTAGAGCGTAGTATTTCCCTTATGGAAAAAAGAGGTGTGTCCTCCTTAATAGTTGTAGATGAAAAAAATCGACTGTTGGGTTTTCTAGGAATTGAAGAGATTATGAAACAAGCCCAACCGGGGTTAAAGGTTAGTGATTTAAAACTTAATATAATGCCTACTATTGGTCCAGAAGAGCCAGCTAAAAAAGCTTTTGATTTATTTGAAGAACAAAACTTAGATATATTAACAGTTGTTGACGAAGAAAATCATGTACTGGGAATTGTAACAAAAACCAGTATGGTTAAGTCATTAGCTCATGTAGTTTGGAGGGAGGATAGTAATGAGTGATTTTCTATCTTTTATAGTGGCTAATAAGGGTATGATTGGTAAGGCTATAGGACAGCACTTACTAATTAGTATTGTAGCACTAAGTCTTGGAATATTTGTGGCTTTACCAGTGGGAGTATTGCTTACAAGAAATAAAAAAGTTGCAAATATTGTTCTTAATATTTTTAATGTAATTAATACAATTCCAAGTTTAGTATTATTAGGCTTTGCTATGATTATACTAGGGTTGGGTTTTGTACCAGCTGTTGCTGTGCTTTTTTTATATTCACTACTTCCAATAATGAGAAATACCTATACGGGTATAAATACAATAGAACCTAAATATATTAAAGCTGCTAGAGGAATGGGAATGAGCCGTAATGAAATGTTATTTAATATTCAAATTCCTTTGGCCCTACCATCAATTATTACAGGTATACGTATTTCAATTATTTATATAATAAGCTGGGCAACGCTGTCAGCTTTTATTGGTGCTGGTGGACTAGGGGATTTAATTTGGTCCGGCTTACAAGCCTATAATTACAATATGATTTTCGCAGGTGCTTTACCAGCAACTATATTGGCATTAATTGCTAATTTACTTCTTACTTTAGCTGAAAAACGTGCAAGAGAATTCAGCCATGGGAAAAGGAGGAATAGAAAATGAATTTTTCAGATATTGGTAGTGCACTTTTAGTACATTTACAAATAGTCTTTACAGGTATTTTATTTGGGTGTTTAATTGGTATTCCTGTAGGATCTCTTTTAAGAGAACATAAAACCATATCTCAAATAATTTTTACTATTGTCGATATAATCCAAACAGTTCCAACCTTGGCGATGTTTACTTTTCTAATGTTAATATTTGGTCTTAACAATTCAACAGTTATATTTTCAATATTTCTTTACTCCTTATTTCCAATTGTTAGAAATACATATACGGGAATAAAAGAAGTAGATAAGGGGGTAATTCGTGCAGGTAGAGGTATAGGGATGACAGAAATGCAAATTTATTTTAAATTAGAGCTGCCATTGGCTATGCCTGTAATTTTATCGGGAGTTAGGTTAGCCTTAATAACAGCCTTAAGTATAGCTACAACAGGTGTACTTATAGGAGCAGGAGGTTTAGGAATGTTAGTTTGGAGAGGGATTCAAACGAGAAATATAAGAATGATGTTATCGGGAGCTATTCCTGTTTCATTATTGGCCATAATGTTCGATATTTTACTTTCAACACTAGAAAAGCGTATTGGTAGAAGAAGTAAATAGGTAATTAATTTACTTAAATAGCACTAGAGAGGAGAAAGAAATGAGAAAATTTAAAAAGCAGATTCTATTGGTTATTTGTATCTTACTTATTACAGTAACAATTGTTGGCTGTAATGGAAGTAAAAAAGAAATAACAGTAGCGTCTAAACAGTTTACTGAAAATATATTACTTAGTGAAATTTACTCCCAATTAATAGAAGAACATACGGACTTGAAAGTAATAAGGAAACAAAATCTAGGAGGGACTTCCATTTGTTTTCCTGCCTTAGAAAAAAAAGAAATAGATATTTATGTTGAATATTCAGGAACGGCTTATAATGAAATATTTAAACTTCCCGATAGTACAGGACTAAGTGTTGAGGAAATTTATAATATTTCTAAAGAAAAATTAAATGATGAACATAATATTACTATGTTTAAACCTATAGGAATAAATAATACCTTTGCCCTAGGTATGTTACGTAGTAAAGCAGAAGAATACAATATAAGGAAAACAAGTGAATTAAAGGATATATCTTCAGATTTAAGATTTGGAGCAAATCATGTTTTCTATACAAGATTATCAGATGGATATGATGCAATGGTTGACTTATATGAACTGGATTTTAAGGAAGCATTAAAAATGGATACTTCTTTATTATATGATGCAATAGATCAAAATAAACTAGATGTTATTATAGTTTATGCTACAGATTCACTATTAAAAAAATATGATATGGTCATATTGGAAGATGACAAAGAATTATTTCCGCCATATTATGGAGCACCAATATGTAGAAATGATTTGTTAGAAGAAAATAAAGAATTAGTAGAAGTTTTAGACCTATTAGAAAACCGTATTACCGATACTAGAATGCAAGAACTTGACTATGAAATAGATGTAGAGGGAAGAACGCCAGAAGAAGTGGCAAGGGAATTTATAAAGGAAGAGGGTCTTAATAAATAATCAGTAGATAAATATAAAATAAGTTAATTACCATAGAGCAGAATATTTGATTTTTTTCTGCTCTATATTTTTTATAGACATAGTATAGCTATTTCATTATAATTATAATAATGAAAAGAGGTTAATATGAATAATGTAAATATTTACTCGGAAATAGGTAAATTAAAAAAAGTTATGCTCCATAGGCCAGGTAGGGAGTTAAATAATTTAATTCCGGAGTTAATGGATGAATTATTATTTGATGAAATACCCTATTTAAAGGAAGCGCAGAAGGAACATGATTATTTCTCGGAAGTGTTAAAAAAGAATAAGATAGAAGTTGTTTATTTAGAGGACTTAGTTGCTGAAATTATTAAAGACAAAAATATAAAAGAAGAGTTAATAGAGGAATATATTCTTGAAAATAGTATAGACATAGAAAGGGAAAAAAGTTTATTAAGGGAGTATCTGGCTTCTTTTGAAGATGAAAAAGAACTTGTCTTAAAATTAATGGAAGGAACTAGAAGGGAAGAAATAAAGAATGTAAGTAAGAATAGTCTTTGTGAATTAGTTTCTTCCAATTTGAAATTTATAACTAAACCTATGCCTAATTTATACTTTATTAGAGATCCTTTTACATTTGTAGGTAACCATGTAAGTTTAAATAAAATGTGGAGTAAAACAAGAAATAGAGAAACTCTATTTGGAAAATATATACTTAAGTATCATAGGGATTTTAAGGATGTAGACCTACTGTATAATAGAAACTACAGGTATTCTATAGAAGGTGGCGATATATTAGTATTGTCTAAGGACTTAATTTGTATTGGAATATCACAAAGAACCAATCCAAAAGCCATTGAAGAATTTTGTAAGAATTTATTTAATAAAAACTCATCATTTAAAAGGGTTTTAGCCTTTATGTTGCCTAAAAAAAGGGAATTTATGCATTTAGATACTGTTTTTACAATGATAGACAAAGACCTTTTTACTATTCACTCAGCAATAGAAAAAAATATTACAGTTTATTCAATTTCTAGCTACAATGGTGAATTAAAAGTAAATACAGAAAAAGGATTTTTAGAAGATATATTAGGGAAATATTTAAAAAGAGATAATATAAAATTAATTCCTTGTGGTGGTAATAGCAAGGTTGATGCAGCAAGAGAACAATGGAGTGATGGGTCAAATACATTGGCAATTGCACCAAGGGAGGTTATTGTTTTTGATAGGAATATTGCAACTAATAGAATCTTAGAGGAAAATGGAGTAAAATTACATATAATTAAATCAGGTGAACTATCAAGAGGACGTGGAGGGCCAAGGTGTATGTCCATGCCAATAAATAGAGATGAAATATAGGAGGAAATTATGCCAATAAATTTAAAAGGAAGAGATTTTTTAACCTTAAAGGATTTTACATCAGAAGAAATTGAATATTTACTAAACCTTTCAAAAGATTTAAAAAGCAAGAAAAGAGCAGGAATAAAAGGTGACCTACTAGAAGGGAAAAATATAGTTTTACTCTTTGAGAAAACTTCAACTAGAACTAGATGTGCTTTTGAGGTTGCTTGTGCCGATGAAGGTGGTTATTCTACATTTTTAGGTATGTCCGATAGCCAGTTTGGTAAAAAGGAATCTGTAGAGGATACTGCAAAGGTCCTTTCTCGCTTTTATGACGGTATTGAATTTAGGGGATTTAACCATAAAACAGTAGAGGACTTAGCAAAGTATTCTTCTGTACCGGTTTGGAATGGACTTACTGACCTTTATCATCCAACACAAATATTAGCAGACTTTTTAACTGTTAAAGAATATGTAAATAAACCATTAAACAAGGTGAAATTCGTTTATGTTGGAGATGCAAGAAATAATATGGGTAATTCATTATTAGTAGGAGCATCTAAAATGGGAATGGACTTTGTTGCATTGGCGCCAAAAGAGTTATGGCCATCTGAAAAATTAGTAAGGGAAATGGAAGAAGAAAACAAAACAACAGGTGGTAAAATTACCTTAACTGAAAATTTAGATGATGTTGAAAATGCAGATGTAATATATACAGATGTTTGGGTTTCCATGGGAGAAGAAGATAAATTCGAGGAGAGAATAAATCAGTTAAAACCATATCAAGTAAATATGGATATGATTAAAAGAACTAAAAATGAAGATGTAATATTTTTACACTGCCTACCTAGTTTTCATGATTTAAATACTACAGTAGCTCAGGATGTTTATGAGAATTTTGAAGTAGAGGAAATGGAAGTAACAGATGAGGTCTTTAGAAGTAAGTATTCTAAAGTTTTTGATGAAGCAGAAAATAGAATGCATACAATAAAAGCTATAATGGTAGCGACAATTGGAAAATAAGTAAAGGGGCTGTTGTAAAATAGCTTACAATAAAAGAGAGCATTTTTCTAAAATGCTCTTTTTTTATGCTAATATTTATATATTAGTTAGGAGCGATTATTATGGAAAATAAAAGAGTTTTAATAATAGAAGACGATGTTGAAATAAATATCTTACTAAGTAAAATATTAGAGGACTTAGGAGTAGTTTCTACTTCAGCCTATTCTGGAACAGAGGGGCTTTTACAATTTCAGACTGGTAAATTTGATTTAATCTTACTGGACTTAATGTTGCCGGGAATAAACGGAGAGGAATTTTTAAGAGAACTAAGGGAAATTTCATCAGTTCCTGTTATAATAATTTCTGCAAAATCCACTTTAGATGATAAGGTAGGACTACTTCGTTTAGGTGCAGATGATTATATCACTAAGCCTTTTGCTAAAGAAGAGGTAAAGGCAAGAGTAGAAGTACAACTTAGAAGAGGGGAAACTACAATTAACAAAGAAGAGAATATTTTAATTTGGAAAGATTTAAAATTAGACAAAAAACAAAGAATTGTAAAATTAAAAGAAAATTCTATGGACTTAACTATTTCTGAATTCGATATTTTACAACTTTTAATGGAAAATCCTAAAAGGGTTTTTTCTAAAAGGGATATTTTCGAAAAAATTGGTAAGGGCTTGTATTTAGGAGATGACAATACAATTAGTGTACATATATCCAATATAAGAAAGAAGTTTTTAAAAGTAACAAAAGATGAATATATTAAAACCGTTTGGGGAATAGGATTTATTTTAGATTAATATTAATCCTTATGAATTCTTTAAGATTTACTTAAAGCTTTTTAAACAATATTTCCCTATAATGAAATTAAGATAAAAAAGGGAGATATAAAATGCAAAATATTATAATAAAAACAAGAAAATTAAGCAAAAAATATAATGAATTTTATGCCATAAAGGATTTTTCTTTTGAATTAAAACAAGGGGAAATCTGTGGCATAATTGGGAAAAACGGAGCTGGAAAATCTACTTTTTTCAAATCTTTATCAGGCCAAATCTTTCCTTCATCTGGAGAAATGGAAATATTTAATAAAACAGGTAAGGAAATATTAGAAGCAAGAAAACGAATAGGATTTATGATAGAGGCACCGGAGTTTTTTGGAGACTTTACAGCTGAGCAAAATTTAGAGTATTTTAGAATACAAAAGGGAATTCCGGAAAAAATATAGTTAGTAAAATGCTTAGTATAGTAGAGTTAGAACATGGAAGTAAGAAAAAATTTAAAGAATATTCTATGGGAATGAAACAAAGGTTGGGGCTGGCTTTAAGTTTAATGAACAAGCCGGATTGTTTAATATTAGATGAACCAACAAATGGACTGGACCCTGAAGGAAGAAATGATATTAAAAGATTATTACTTAAACTCAATAGGGAAAATAATGTTACAATTATGATTTCAAGCCATATTCTTACAGAAATAGAAGCTATAGGAACTAGGTTTGTTTTTGTAAAAGATGGGGAAATAGTTAAGGATTTAAGTAAGGAAGTGTTATATTCTACAAGTCGTAAGGCTATAAAATTTAAGGTAGACAATACAGCTAAAGCCACTCAGGTGTTAGAATGTGAATTTACAGGAATTGAATATAAGGTTTTAGCAGATTCAGAAATAATTATCTATAACTTACTAGAAAAATCGCCTGAAATTAATGCTAAATTAGCAAGTAATGGAATTTTAATATATAACTTTACAATTGAGGGGGAAAATTTAGAAGAGTATTTTCTAGACTTAATAGGTGGGAAAAGTTATGAATAATTATATAAAAAGTGAAATATACCGTTTTAATAATAAGAAAACCTATAGGAATACAGCAATAGTTCTTCTTTCTTTAGTAGTCCTAGTAGCAATGGGGATTGTATTTTCCAATATAAAGTATACAGTAAAAGAGCCCTTAACAAGCTTGGTCTTTTTTGGAATAGTAATGTCACAGGATACATTTATGTATGTAGCTGCTGTAATTATTGCCGATATTTTACTTGGCAAGGACATAGGAGTAGTTAAGGCTTCAATTAATTCAGGAATTACAAGGGAAAGAATTTTTAAAGACAAATTTAAGATATCCTTAATATCCTTTACAATACTAGAAATATTAATAATAATAGTTAGCTTTATAATAGGAGTTGTTCTTATAGGTAATTTCAATATTAATGATTTTAAACTATATCTTGTCTCCCTAGTAAACATGTTTCCAATAAAAATATCTGTATTAGCTATAGCCCATGTATTAGGAATATTTGGAAATAGATTTGCCCTACTCTTTATATTGGTAATATACGAATTTCTAGGTGCTATTTTAAGTGCCGCATCTTCACTAAATATTATTATAGAGAAAATATACAATATAAGTCCTAAGGGCATATCAGATACAATAAAGGCTAATTTTGTAAAAGAAGAAATTATTTTCATGCCACGGGCTTGGTTAGTTGGAATAGGAATATTTTCAATTGTATTTTTTATAGGATATAGCAAATATAAAAAGAAAGATTTTTAGGTAAATAAAATGATTAATTACATGAAAAGTGAAATTTATAGATTTAATAGAAAGAAAACCTATGGAATATTATTGGCAATAACATCTATTTTAATAATATCCTTTGTAATAGTATTAAATATAGCTGGTAAGGGTAGCACTACCTTTGAATATAACAATATTATGTTTTTATATAGAAATGTAGTTGGTGAAGGACCATTAATAATAATGCTTGGTTTTATTGTTTCCAATATACTTTTAGGAAAGGATTTAAATATTATAAAATCATCAATACATGGTGGAGTAAGTAGAAGTATAATCTTTTGGTCAAAATTTCTCATAGGAACAGGATACTACATCCTATTGGGAATAATTCTAGTAGGTCTAACTATTATTTTAGGACAGGTATTTTTTAAAGGAACAGAAGATCCAGGAATAAAAAATTATATAATGGCTTTATTGAATATGTTACCAATTTTAATATCGGCCTTTGCAATATCATATACTTTTGGAATATCTCAAATAAAAAATTCATCTACTATAATATTCTTATTATTTGTATATGGAGTATTAGAGCCTATACTAAATTTATTTACAGATATTTTTAAACCGTTAACTAAAATTCTTGGATATTTGCCCTATACAATATTTTTAAATAATTTAGAGTATTTAGGAAACAAAAATGTTGTATTTATGTCACAAGTCTGGATAACAGGTATAATAATAACAACAGTAGTATTAATAATAGGTTATAGGAAATTCAAGAAAAAAGATTTTTAATTTTATGTAGACTACAGGGGAAAATATGAAAATAAGTAAAGCAGTTATTAGTGATATTGAAATATTACTGGAAAATGATAAATATATTGTTAAAAGCGAATTAGAGAATTTAATTAATCTTTCCAGAGTATATATAATAGAAGAAAATAAAGAATTAATCGGCTGGTTACGATATAATCTTTTTTGGGATAAAATACCATTTATGAATATGTTGTATATTTTAGAAAAATATCGTAAAAAAGGATATGGTAGAAAAATGGTTTTATATTGGGAAGAAAACATGAAAGAACTAGGGCATAAACTAGTTATGACATCTACTGTATCAAGGGAATATTCTCAACATTTTTTTAATAAACTAGGCTATATGGCTATTGGTGGATTTACTTTGTTAGATGAGCCCTATGAAATTATTATGGAAAAAGTATTATAAATTGAAATAACTATTAAGAGGTGGTAATTGGAGAAAAAAATGGATATAAAAATAGAACATGGTGTTTATTCAGATTTAAATGAAATAGAAAATCTATATAACGATTTAAATGATAGCCTTGAAGTAGGTGTAAATTATCCTGGATGGAAAAAAGGTGTATATCCAACACGAAACAATGCAAAGGAAGGAATAAAAAATAATAATTTATTTATAGCTAGAATTAATAACAAGATAATTGGTTCAATTATATTAAACCATAATCCAGAAAAAGGATATTCTTATGGAAAATGGAAATATGATAATGATTATACTTCTATACTTGTTGTGCATACATTAGTAGTTCATCCTTCTTTTTTTAAAAAAGGCATTGGATATAAATTAATGGAATTTGCTGAAAATTATGGACGTAGAAATAATATAAAGTCTATTAGATTGGATGTTTACGAAAAAAATATACCAGCAATTAAATTATATGAACGTTGTGGATATACATATATATCAACAGTTGACTTAGGACTGGAAAGTTATGGTTTAAAATGGTTTAAACTATATGAAAAACTTCTATAAATAATTAGAGTTTAAATTACAAAAAGATATTAAAAAAATAAGTCTTTTATAGTATATTAAATAACTACTAAGAGGTGGTAAAAATAAATTACCATATAATAACATATATAGTTTTACTTATAATAATAGTCTATTTGTTTTTTAAGCTATATATTAATAAGAAAAATATAAAAAACATAACAAGGCAGATTAAAGAAATTAGATTGTTAGAAGATTCTAATAAATTATTAACTTCTCTAGATTTATCGGACTCATCTACAGAATTAATAGAAGAATTAAATAAGCTAATAGAAGGAAATATAAAAAATCGGAAAGAGATAAAAAAACAAAATCTTAAATTTAAAGAAGAAGTAACAAATCTTTCCCATGACTTTAGAACTCCTGTTACTTCAATTAAGGGCTTTGTTGAATTAATTCAAGATGGTAACATTTCAGAAGAGGAAAAAGAAGAGTATATTCATATAATAAATAATAAAATTAATATATTAACCGATACAGTTGAAGCCTTTTATGAAATATCTAAGTATGAGTCAGAGGATTATAAAATAGAATTAGAGCCACTTTCCCTATATGAAGTTGCAGTGGAGAATATAATTCCATTTTATGAAGACTTTACTAATAAGAATATAGATGTTGAAATTAAAATAGAAGAAAATATTCCCAAGATTTTACTAGATAGAAGAGCAATAAGCAGGATTTTTATAAATTTAGTACAAAATGCCCTTACCTATGCTAATACCTATTTTAAATTGGAAATAGTAGAAGAAGAGGAGTACTTAAAAATAATTGCTAAAAACAATAGCAACAATATTAATGAAAAAACTATCGACAAAATATTTGACCGTACCTTTATGGGACGTGATTTTAGGGAAGCCGGTAGGTTTGGCTTAGGACTTTATATAGTAAAGGAACTAGTAATTTTACAAAATGGGAAAATAGATGCAAATTATGAAAATAATGAATTTACAATAGAAATATATTTTAAAAAATAAATATAAATGTCTATAAAATTAGGTTTTATAAGAGTAGAATATTATTTCTGCTCTTTTTTAATAATTAACTCAGTATAGAATATTGCTAAGAACTAGACAGTAAGTCTATATTAAATTAAAATAGAGGAAAAGAAGTTATTATTCACTAAGGAGGACAATATGGTTAAGGATTTTATAAAAAGATTAAAGAAAAAATATATAGAAAACCAAGTAGATAATACTGAAATACCAAAATTTTCAGATTCGGAAATAGTGAATAAAAACTTTAAATTTTCCGGAAATGTACAAGGAGTAGGATTTAGATTTCAATTTATGTTGCTGGCCCAGGAATTAGAACTAGTCGGTTGGGTTAAAAATCTAAGTGATGGTAGAGTAGAGGCTGAGGTACAAGGACCAAGGGAAAAAATTGAATTTCTAATTGATGACATGAAAAATAAACAGAGAATTAGAATTGATAATATAGAAGAAAAAGAACAGTCAATAAATAATAGACTAGAAGAATTTAAAGTAGTATATTAAGTGAAAATAAGGAGTTTCTATGGATAAATTAAGAACTAAGTTATAAATTTATATTTATTAACTTAGGAGGGAAAATGAAAATAAAATTTTTAGAAAATAACAAAATAGGAATAGAGGAATTAGTTGAATTATATAATTCTGTCAGTTGGATAGCTTATAGGCAAAACATGGAAGTAATGGAAAATATTTTGGAAAATTCTTATTGGTATATGTCAGCTTATTATGAAAATAAACTAATAGGTGATGGTTATTCAATTATGTATATTCAGGATATTTTAGTAAATCCAAAATATCAAAGACTAGGAATAGGAACTAATTTAATAGAAAGAGCATTAAAGAAATTTGAAAATATTAGACAAAATGTCCTAATAACCGACGATGAAGAAAGAACTAAGAAATTTTACTTGCCTGTAGGAATGATGTAAATTGAAGAAACTAGGGGAACCTGTTTTGTAAAATATAATATTTAGTGAAAAAAACCTCCAGAACGGAGGTTTTTTAATTTACAGGTATGCCAATAACTAATTCAAATATTCCATTTTCTACTATTGTACTTATATTTCCACCATATTTTAAAACAGTTTCCCTTATACTGGAAAGGCCTATACCATGGTGTTTTTTATCTTTTTTAGTTGTTAAAAATGTACCGTTTTTTTCAAGAGGATTTTCACCAAGGGGATTTTTAATCTGTAGCATAAAAAGTCCCTTGTCGACCCTAAGTCTAAAGATTATTTTTCTATTATCGGCTTTTAAATTTGCTTCTATGGCATTATCTAAAGCATTGCCCAGTAAAGAGGACAGGTCAATATCTGAAATTTCCAACTTTTCCGGTACGGATATTCTATAGTCAAATTCTATCTTATATTCTTCCATTAAATCCAATTTATTGTCTAAAATTGCATTTATAGTATTGTTTTTAGAAATTTGCCTTCCCTTTTCAAAGGCGGAAGATGAGGTCAGGTTTATTAGGTAGTCATTTGCCTTATTATAGTCTTTTTTTCAATCATAGCCTGTACTGTAAGTAAATGGTTTTTCATATCATGTCTAATAGTACGAACTGTTTTTTGCTCCCTTTGTAAAGCCTTATAATAATTTTCCTTTATATTTTCTAAGGCATCTTTTTCTAAAAGTTCCTCGTGTTTTATTAAAACCTTTATGGCTGCGAATAAGGCTAGGGTTGATAAAAACACCGAGGGAAATATAATATATCCAATTTTATTTAGCATATCAAGAACTTCATAATAGTAGTTACTGGCTACATACTCAGGTTTTGTAATGTCAGTAAATATATCCAGTAATGCTCCAAAACCTATATTACTAAAACCTATAATTATAAAAAATAGTCCGGCAGATAATCCACCTAACAGTAACCATAATTTTTTAGATAGTTTTACTTCTATATTTCCCATATATTTAAGTAAAATATTTGAAATAATAATCCAAGAAAGAGCCTTTACAAGATACAAGTATTCTTCATTTGGAAAGAACTTAAAGTCATTAGTAACAAAAATAGTACTTACAATTAAATTAAAGGAGCTTAATAGTAGGTAGAACATTAAGGATATTATAAATTTGTTTGTAGCCTTTCCCATAAAGGACAGCTGGAAAATAACTATATAAAAAATTAATACAATTAAAATGTTTGTGTCCCCTAGATAATCAACACTTCCAATAGATAGGGAAAAAGGTAGTAAGGCTAATATTTTTAAGGCTTTATTATTTTTAAAAGGAATTATTTTTGAAACCAGCTTTACTAAAAAATATGATGCTAACAGTGTAAGAACAATTACAATAGGGTCTAAAATAATATTATCGAGTACTAACATATACACCTCAATTTAAAAGATTTCTACTTAATTCAATTACAGCCTTGTCTTGGTAGGTTCTACTAACTGGTAGTTCAATATTGTCAACAAGAACTGTATCGGACTTTATTTGCCTTACTGCCTTTGAATTAACCAGGTATCTTTGGTGTATTCTAACAAAATTTCCCTTAATACTCTCTTCTATATTATTTAATTTTTCATAAAATTCATAATTATTTTCCCTAGTAACACAAATTACCTTCCTAGCCTTTGAATAAAAATATAGGATATCCTTTTTAGGAATTCTGTATATTCCGTCAATATTCTTACAGGTAAAGACCTCTTCTTCATTTTTATCTAAGTTCAAGAGTGTTCTTGTAATAATCTTATTTAAATCCTCTTCCTTAGCAGGTTTTAATAAATAGCCTAAGGCATTAACTGAGTAGCCGTCAAAAACAAAGTCAGGATGACTTGTAAGAAATACTATTTGTAAATAGTCGTTTTCTTCTCTAATTAGCTTGGCTGTTTCCATTCCGTTCAGCCCCGGCATTTCAATATCTAAAAACAATAAATCAATTTCATTTTTGTTTTTCTTATGCCACTCTATAAATTTTTCCCCGCTGGAAAATTCATAAATGACATATTCTATGTTTCTATTTTCTAAAATTTTTTCAAGACCAAAATAAGTAGTAAAACTTGCTTCCTTAGAGTCGTCGCAAATTCCTATACGAAGCATATAATCACCTTCCTTATGTTTAATAATTGTACCATGATGGCAGTTTCTTTCAAAACCGAATATTACATTGGAAGTGTAATTCATTACATTTTTTATTTTATTTTCAAAAAGATTACATGGTTTATGTAAAACTTTTCAAGGGGAAAAACAAATATTTTTTTAAATGGTATTATTCAATTAATCAATAAAGGACAGAAAATACAGGAAATTTTATACAAGTATAGGCTTATAAATTGAAATTATTTTTAGTTCTTAAATATTAGGAGGTAAAAAATGGCAATATTAGAAATTAGTAATTTAAACAAAAGTTATAAATCCGGTAATTTAAATTTACAGGTGTTAAGGAATTTATCCTTAAAGGTAGAAGAAGGGGAATTTGTTTCTATAATGGGTTCCAGCGGAAGCGGAAAGTCTACCTTATTAAATTGTATTTGTCGTTATATAGACTATGAGTCAGGTCTTATTAATTTAAAGGGTAATGATATTGGAAAATTCACAGAAGAGGATTTAGCAACTATGAGAAATACAAATATTGGCTTTATATTTCAAGACTATATGTTACTAGATGGTTTGAATTTAATAGAAAATACCTGTGTCCCATCGGTAATTTCCAAAATGAAAAAAATAAATACCATGTATGAAAGTATGGAGGAAAAGGCAAAGAATCTCTTGAATCTATTTGGTTTAGCAGGAAAAATGGACTCCTTTCCGGCAGAGTTGTCAGGTGGCCAAAGACAAAGGGTTTCAATAGCCAGGTCATTAATTAACAGTCCGGACATTATCTTAGCCGATGAGCCAACAGGAAATTTAGATAGTAAGTCTGCAAATGAAGTAATAGATTCCTTTATAAGAATAAAGAAGGATTTAAACACCAGTATATTAATGGTTACCCATGACATGTACTATGCAAGTTATAGTGACAAGGTGTTTATTTTAAACAAGGGTGAAATAAGCAAGGTTTTAGTTAATAAGGGCAATAGGAAAGAATTACAAGATGAAATTGTAGAAGCCTTTGCAAATATGGACAGGAGTTAAGTATGTTAAATTATAAATCAATAAGTGGAAAATTAAAAAAATATAATAAAAAGGAATATTTTCAGTTTAATACCAGCATATTAATTGCTTTTACCTTAATATTTACATTTGCAAATCTCTACATGAGTAATACCTTACAGAAGACTATGGAGTATGGAACAGACTCTAACCAGATGATAATGTCGATTTTCATTTTATGTATGGTAGGTTGCACCATGCTTGTAATTTATTCGGCAGAGGTATTCTTAAAATATAAAAGTAGGGAAATAGGTGTTTTTATATCCTTTGGTCTAACAAAAAAAGAGTTTGTAAAAATCATAGCAAAGGAAATACTAGTTATAGTTGCAAAACTTACAGTAATTGCAGGAATCTTGTCCCTGGTCTTTTCCTTTGGAATTTGGAAGTTTTTCCAAATAATCTATTCAAAATATGAAATAGAAAATCTATCTTTAAATACTAAGGGTATCTTAATAGGAATTATATTTTCAATATTTATATTTGTAATAGTCTATATAAGATTATCTATTTATATTAGACGATATGATGTAATGGAATTAATGCATTCAAGGTCAAGGACGGACAAGTTGAAAAGGATGAAGAAACCATATTTATATTTAGGATTAATCCTAAGTGTTGCAGGAGTTTCAATAGGTTATTTTCTACCACAATGGTATACGATTAATTTTGACAAAGCTTCACCATCCCTTTTTTCCCTAGCCTATATATTTTCATTTATAGGAATATATATGGTCCTCTATTATTTTATTTCCAATCCAAAAAAATCAAGTAAAAGATTGGGAAAATACTATAACAATATTGCTTACTATAATATTACAAGGCTTCAAGGAAAACAGATAATTGGCTCTATGTTTTCAATGATTTTAATATTTGGTGTATTTACCTTTTCCTTCTTTAACCTTGTAAACCAAAGTGGAGGACTAAGGGAAGAAAAAATGGAATATGATTTTTCCATACCTTTAAGATTGGAAAATAATATCTTAGATAAAAATATAATACAAGAAATAGCTAAAGAACATAAGATAGGAATTGGAACTTACAAGGAATACGAATTTAGTGAACTATTGTCTGGAAGCAATGTTAGAAATTGGGATGACAATGCTGAAAATATTATAGAAAAAGTAGTTGAGGAATACAAATATTATGAATTTATTTCTGAGTCTGAATACAATAGTCTATCTAATAAGAAGATAGATGTAGGAGAAGGCCAATATATAAATCTTGTTAGAAAAAATAATAAATATGATTCATGGGAGTCAGACGATGATTTAGAAAATATTAAGTCAGTAGATGGGAAACAGATGAAGGTGAACTACCAAGGGACTTTGGAAGATGACGTTTTAGTAGACAGAGGATTGTCATGGAATAAAAGGTATATTTTAGACGATGGGGACTATGAAAAACTAACAAGGGGTATTTCAGAAGGACAAAAGATTAAGAACATAGTATTTAACATAGAAGGGGAGAAAAAGTTTGAATTTTCTGAAGATATTTTTGACTATATTTTAGAAAACACCCCAAAAGAAATGGCGGTACAAACAGATTATGATAAAAATCTTCACAAGCTGGTAAAAAACTCCGGTAGGCAATGGTATACAGGAGAGCTTGAAGAATATGAAACAGAAGGGGCCTATCTTGTAAGCTTGAACAAGGATAATTCTGAATTACAAGGAAATTGGAAGTACTATCCGAGAATGAATTATTATGAAAACACAGCTTCCTTTGTACTAAATTTGGTAAAGGTCTTATTGTCTGGTTTTATAGTAATAATAGCCTTAACGGCAACTGTTTTTATAACCTACAATAGGACAAGTTCAATATTTTTCAACAATATTAATCTTTTTAAGAGTATGAAAAAACTAGGAGCAACAAATAAGAATATATTAAGGGACCTTAAAACCATTAATAGAAGAACTATAGTCTATCCTGTTATTGGTGGAGGAATACTGGCCTTTACTATTGTAGTTATAATAATACTTTCTCAGGTTTCATTAGGAATAGAGGTTATAGCAGATTTAATACTTCTACTAATTTCCTATTTAATAGTAATTGCAGTAAAGCAAAAAGCCTTAAACAATATAGAAAAAGCAGTAGTAGAAGAACTATAGGAAAGTTGATAAATAATTGAAATTTTAAATATATACTTAAAATAGAAAAGAGATAAGAAATAAATATTAAAGGAGCTTGTAATGAATAAAGGTTTTAAATTAATAAAAACAATTGGAATTTTACTAATAACTTTTGTAATTATGTATATTGTATTTCAATACGATAGTTCTAAATATACTTACGAAAATAATATAAAATCCTTTGAAAAAGTAAATATGGATGTAATTGAGAGTAATCTTTTAGAGTATAATAATAAATTTATTTACTTTGGAATGGAGGATTGTAATAATTGTAGGAAAAACATTTCTGAAACGATAGATTTTGTAAAGAATAATAATTTAGAAGTAATCTATATTGATTTAAACAAGGAAATGGAAAGAAATTCCAAATTAACAAATAAAATAATAGATGAATATGAAATTTATAAGACTCCTACTCTAGCCTATATTAAAGAAGGTAAAATATTTAAACTAGAGGAAGATAGTAGCTCTAAAAAAAGTATTGCAAACTTTTTAATGCAATTGGAAAACAAAGACTATACCCTAAACCAATAGGTGTAGTCTTTTAATTTTAGTAAAGCCGATTTATACAAAATATTGTTTTAATTTTACATAAATAAAGTATTTAATCTAAATATTACAGAAATATTGTTAAATATTACATAGGCTTAAGCTAAGGTTTTTAAATTGGGATAAGATACAAATAGAAGATTAGGCCAAGCCTTTTAGTAGAGTAGGAAGTAGTAAAACTGATAAATTCTTGTAATTTTAATTGTATATTTAAAATATCTTAAGAGATTTTTAATATATTTTTAAGAGAATTGTAAAAATATATTGATATTGTAGATATAAGAAGATAGTTAAATGGAATTGAAAATATAAGGGGAAGTAGCTTATGAACTTTGAAACAATAGAATTTTATTTAGAAAATTACGGTTTATTGGCCTTGTTTGTAGTTGTCTTGTTGGAATATATGAATTTACCCGGATTTCCTGCAGGAATAATAATGCCCTTATCCGGAATATGGGCCTATCAATTTAATAAATCCTTTTTACTTGTTATGGTCATATCTGTAATTGCCGGACTAATAGGCAGTTGGATACTTTATTTTTTAGGGTTTTATATTGGCACCCCTTTATTAAATTGGTTTAGAAATAAATTTACTAAACAAGGTGTTGCCTTGGACAAAGCCATTGACCAATTAACTAATAAAGGGTATTTAGGACTATTTATTGCAAAATTACTTCCGGTTGTACGTACTATTATTTCTATTCCGGCCGGTGTTATAAAAATGGACTTTTATAAATATAGTTTTTATTCAACTATTGGTATTACAATTTGGAATTTAGTATTTGTTGGAGCAGGCTACATTTTTGGCTCAGCAGCTTTAAATTGGCTTGCAAAGTTTTAGGGGGAGTTAAATGAAAATTGCAATGTTTACAAATAACTATAAACCATATATTGGTGGAGTACCTGTTTCTATTGAAAGACTAGTAAATGGACTTAGAAAGAGAGGGCATATTGTAGATGTTTTTGCACCGACCTATGAGGAACAAAAAAATGAAGAAGGGGTATATAGATTTAAAAGTCTAAATAAAAAACTTGATGGCGATATTGTAGTTCCTAATATGTTCGATAGGGATATTAGAAAACAATTCCAAAAAAGAAATTATGACATTATACACAGTCATCATCCAATGCTAATGGGAAATATTGCCCTGTCCTATTCTAAAAAATATGAAATTCCATTAATTTACACCTATCATACAAGGTATGAAGAATATATGCATTATGTAATGCCTAGTCTATTAAATAAAAATAAAGATGAAACTAAAATATATAAAGTCGCTGAACAAATTGTTTCTAAATATACAAGGTCATTTTCAAATAAATGTAATTTGATTTTTGCTCCAACACCGGAAATTAAAAAAATAATGATTCAAAATAGAATAAACACACCTATAACTGTTGTTCCTACAGGTTTATCGGAAAATGATTTTATAAGGGATAAGGAAAAAACAGAAGAAATAAGAAAAAAATTCAATAGTCCAAATTTATTTTGTTGCGTTAGTAGATTAGGAAGGGAAAAGAATTTTCCCTTTATGTTAAAAGCCTTAAAAACTTTAAAAGAAAGATGGGGAAAATCATTTAAAATGATAATTATTGGAGATGGTGCAGAAAGAAAATCCCTTAGCTTATTAAGTAAAAAACTGGGACTGGAAGAAAATGTACATTTTTTAGGAAATATAGAACACGAAAAACTGGTTCATTATTATAATGCTTGTGATTTGTTTCTCTTTAGTTCCCAATCGGAAACTCAAGGTATAGTACTTTTAGAAGCTATGGCTGCAGGGTTACCAGTAGTTGCAGTTTCCGGTAGTGGTGTTAATGATGTAGTTGTTAATGGGGAAAATGGCTTTAAAACAGAATTAAATGAAGAATTATGGATTAAGCCTATTGAAGAAATTATGGAAAATTCCTATTTATTTAAGAGCTTAAAAATCGGTGCATATAATACTGCTAAAGAATATACAGCAGAGTCAATTGCTAAATTAACAGAAGAAAACTATTTACAGTTAATACAAGGGAAAGTAAAATATGTTGTGCCATAATAATGTTAAAGAAACAAATAGGAGTAAAAAAGAAAAGTTAGTAGGTTATATACTTAGTAGAATATTTTATGGATATTTGTGGCTGGTTAACAAAACAATAAAATATGAAATTAGAAATATACATTTACTTAAAGAACTTGAAATGCTTGGTTATTGGCATGGGGACAGCTCCCTGATGATGATTTTACTTATGCATTTAAATCAGCAGCTACCACCGGTAGATGTAGTAATAACTGCTGACTGGAGGGGGGATATTATTTCCTATATATTAGATAAATGCCGGGCTAATTCCATACGGACAGAAGATGGCTTAGGAGCAAGAAAGAATTTAAGGCTCTTAATTAAGACCTCCAGTCAAAAGGACCGGATTTTTGCCTTAGCAATGGATGGGCCTTTAGGACCAAGGCATAAGCCAAAAGAATTATTGCCTTACCTAGCTAAAAAGGCTAATTCTGATATTTATTTTGTAAGCTTTACAAATTCACCATCAATAAACCTTAAAAAGCGTTGGGATAATTATTCTATTCCACTACCTTTTAGTAGGATAGAAGTGGTTTTTGAAAAATATAAGAATAAAGTAAATTAAGGTAGCACTATAGCTACCTTAACTGTTTAAAGGAATTATTATAACTAGTATGAACTTGTTGTTTTCCATATTAATATCCATATTTCCCTTATATTTTGAAACAATTTCCCTTATGCTTGTAAGACCGAAGCCATGGTTAGAACTATTTCTTTTTGTAGATAGGAAGGAATTTTCCTTTACTATTGGTTTTTCACCTATGGGATTTTCTATTTTTAACATAAAAAGTCCTTTTTCAACTTTTAAACGAAATACTATTTTTTTATCCAGGGCTTTTACAGTAGCTTCTATGGCATTATCTAAAGCGTTACCTAGCAAGGCAGATAAATCTATGTCAGAAATTTCTATACTTTCCGATGTTGAAATTTCATAATCGAACTCTATATTATAATCTTCCATTGTATTGATTTTAATGTCAAGAATAGCGTTAATTACTTCATTTCTTGTAATTTGTCTTGTTTTATTAAAACTACTGGAAGAAGTTAGACTCTTTAAAAATTCTTTAGTTTCTTCAACCTTGTTATTTTCCAACATATTTTCCATAGTAAGTAAATAATTGTTCATGTCGTGTTTTATAAGTCTAATTGATTTTTGTTCGTTTTTGATTCCTTCGTAGTAGAGTTCCTTCATATTATTTATGTTTTCCATTTCCTTTAATTCCTCCTGTTTTGAAAGAATTATCATGGCAATGAAAATTGAAATAGCAGAAATTATTACAAAGGGGATTATAATAAAGGATAATCTTAAAGTAATAAATTCTATAATACTATAGCTTTCTTCATTAAATAAATGGGATTTTAAAGATGATGAAGGGTATAACAAATCACCAACCCCAAATCTTGTAAAACCGACTATAACAAAAAATGGTCCAATTAATAGGCCAAAAAGTAGGTACCATAAATTTTTTGGTAATTTAATATTTTTATCTTTAATAAATCTATATAAGACCAAGCTAATTATTATAAAAACCGTAGCCTTGATAGATAAAATAAATTGACTATATAAAAAAGCTCCAATAAAATAATCATTAAGGTAGCGGGAGAAAATAGTGTCTATAAGCATATTAATAGGGGTGATTAAAATATAGAAAAGCAAGGCTGTAACCAGTTTAGGAAGAAAATCCCCCTTGTAGCAAATTAAAAATACCAGTATATAAAAGGGTAAAATTATAAAGGGGTTTTCATCTCCTATCCATGATTGTATTCCTAAGGAGTTGAAGAAAAGTACATAGGGTATTATTTTTAATATTTTATTCTTTACAGGTTTTAAAATTTTAAGGGAGCTTTGTACAAGAAAATAGGTAGCTAGTCCCAGTACAGTATAGTTAATAATTGGTAGAAGAAGATTTAAGAATAATTTCATATAATACCTCAATTAAGTAAATTACGGCCAAGTTCTAACAAGGCGGTCTTTCTGTATTGCCTACTAATAGGAAGTTCCTTGCCATTTACTACAAGAGATTCAGCCCTGGCTTGGTCAACGTATTTTGAATTTATTAAATAACTTTGATGTATTCTTAAAAATACAGGTCCAATTGATTTTTCAATATTGTTTAATTTTTCATAAAATATATAAGTCTTGTCCCTTGTAATACAATTTATTTTTCTTCCTTCAGACTGAAAATATAAGATATCAATTTTAGGAATTCTAAATATACCCTTCATATTTTTAAAGGTAAAAACATCATTTTCATTTTGGAGTATTTTAGCCAAAGTCCTATTTATAATATTGATTAAATCTTTTTCCCTAACGGGTTTTAATAAATACCCCCTTGCATCTACTAGGTAGCCGTCAAAAACATAGTCGGGGTAGCTGGTAATAAAGACTATTTGAAGAATACTACTTTTCTTACGGAGTTTCTTAGCTACTTCCATACCATCCGGCCCCGGCATTTCAATATCTAAAAATACTAAATCCACTTCATCACTATGTTTTTCATACCAATTTATTAATTTTCCCCCACTGGGAAATTCGTAAATTACATATTCTATTTCCATATTTTCTAAAACTCTTTCAAGTCCGGTGTATAAAGAAAACCTTGCTTTTTTTTCATCATCACAAATAGCTATACGAAGCATAACTACCTCCTTTATTGTTTTATTGTATCATGGAGGTATTTTCTTTCAAAACCAAATATTACATAAAAACTGTCAATTTTACACTATTAATTATATATAACTAATAAATAACTAAAATTAGGTTAAAACTTACATAGGGATAAAAAAATATAATATAAAAATGTTAGACTTCTCATAAAGAGGAGGACTATTATGTTAAAAATTAATAATTTACATAAATCATTTCAAGTAGGAAATGAAAGATATGAGGTACTAAAGGGAATTACCATGGAGGTTGACGAGGGAGAATTTGTTGGTGTAATGGGTGCATCCGGTTCGGGAAAAACGACACTTTTAAATTGTATTTCAGCCTATATTCCTATTGATAGTGGAGAAATATTACTAGGGGAAAGGGATATTTCAAAATTAAGGAATGAAGATCTAGCAGAAATAAGAAATAGGGATTTAGGGTTTGTATTTCAGGACTTTATGCTACTTGATGGACTAACAATAAGGGAGAATATTATGCTTCCACGAATTATAGGCGAAAGAGTAGATTCCAGTATGGAGGAAATGGCAGATAATCTATGTGAAATATTTGGTATTTCCCATATAAAAAATAAATACCCTGCAGAAATATCCGGTGGTGAAAAACAAAGAACAGCAGTTGCCAGAGCCTTAATTAATAATCCTAAGATTATTTTAGCCGATGAGCCAACAGGAAATTTGGACTCTAAAAGTTCAAGGGCAGTAATAAAGTCCTTTATAGAGGCTAAAAATTCTCTAGGTGCAACGATTTTAATGGTAACCCACGATTCCTTAGCTGCTTCCCATTGTGATAAGGTTGTAATTTTAAAGGACGGTTTAGTTTGGGATATAAAGGAAAGAAAAAATGAAGAAAGAAGAATTTTCCAAAAAGAACTTTTAGATTCAATCCAACTTCTAAGTGAGGAGAATTAAAATGATGGATTTTAAAAGGATAAATAAAAAATTAAGAAGTAAGAACAAAAATAAATATTATTTTATGTTAGGAAGTATTTTATTATCTGTACTTTTAATAACTTCCTACTTAACTATTATGAACTCAAGAACGGTACAAAGAATTCTTCCACCAGGTGGAGATTCAAGAAAACAGATGATGATGATTTTTACAATTGCTGTAATTGGATGTATTGTATTTGTAAATTATGCTATAGGTTTATTTTTACGCTATAAATCCAGGGAAGTGGGAGTCCTTATGGCCTTAGGTACTTCTAAGAAAAAGATTGAATATTTTTTAATTAGGGATATTTTAACACTTGTCTTAATAGTTTCTTTTATAGGCATAGGATTAGGAGTGGTATTTGCCCTTGGAATTTGGAAATTATTTAGAATTTTCATTGTAGACACACCTGACATGGTATTAAATATTTCATATAAGGCAATAGCCTTATCGGCTTTATTTATACTAGTAATTACAGTACTGTCATTTATTCGAATGAAACAGTTTATAAATAGAACAAATATAATAGATATAGTTCAGGAATCTAAAAAATCTGAACCTATTAAAGATGTTCCAAGTTGGTATGGTTTTGTTGGAATACTTTTAATGCTTATAGGAGGTTTTTTAGGATACTCCTCCTCGGGGTTTATTATAGAAAAGTTTTCTTATTTTCCACCGGATTGGCTTTCAGGTATTTTTTATTTACCGGCCTTAATAGGACTGTACATGATAATGCTTCATACTGTTGTTAAGGGATGGGGAGGTAGAAAAAATAAATATAAAAATATAATAAGTACCAGTATGATGAAATTTGAAGGTCGTCAAACTGTAAGAAATATGATAGTTATAAGCCTACTAATAGCAGGAGGTTATTTTGCATCCTTCTATACTCCCTTAATGTTTTCAGCATCAGAAAATGTATTTAAGGAAAGTAAGGTGGATTATTCCTTTAATTATAGACAAGACCAAAAAATGATAGGTAAAGATGATATTTTTGCTTTAGCCCAAGAAGAGGATGTAGAAATTACAGAGTATAGGACAGAGCCTATGGCTATATTAGGTGTAGATGGTGAGTTAGAAAGACTAGAGGACAATAGGAAAATAACCTTTGAATATAAAACCCTATTAACAAGTGGTAGGTTTTTATCGGAAGAGGCCTATAATAGACTAACAGGAGAAAATATTACTATTAAACCTGGTGAAGTTATAACTATCTTAAGTAATGATGGAAGCAGTGATTTTAGAAGCAGTGAGGATCTTTCCCTAATAACAAATATTGTTACAGGTGATGAAATGAAGGTTAGACCATCAAAACTAAAACTTAGAAATAATTCCTTATTTGGATATAGAATCTTATCAAAGGAAGACTATGGAAAAATCACAAGGGGTTTAACACCGGAATGGCTGGAAAAAATAGTTTTTTTCAATGTAAAAAATCCAGAGGCAAGCTATGACTTTGCGAATTTACTATTTGATGAAATAGTAGAACATTCCGATTCTAAAGTGGAACAATTTTTATATTGGGACCCTGTTTCAAAAATAGTTGCCGAAAAAGAAGGGAAAGAATATGATACGGATTCATATAAGGTTGATTATAGGTTAAAGGATTCATCTGATTTTAGAAGTAGTTGGAAATATATGCCAAATTTTGGAATAATGAACAAGATGGATTTTCTAAAACAATATGCAGTTTTTTTACTCTTATTTGTATTTATTGCTATAATTTGTTTTTCTGCAGTAATAGTAATTTTATATGTAAGAAGCTTAACCACCGGCTTAAATAGCAAAAGGGTCTATGAGGATTTAAAACGTATTGGGGCAAATAATAACTACCTTCAGAAATCTATGAAGTCCCAAATATCTAAAATATTCTTATCTCCAACTTTAATTGGAACTATTGTAATAGTAGCTTTTTATACTATGATTCTATACTCAAATGATGGACAATTTACAGAACAGGAATTTATTGGATTTGGAATTAGTATGGGAGTAGTTATAGTAATGTCTGCTATAATTTATGTTTTGTATAAGCTAAGCTTTAAAAAAATATGTAAAATATTAAATATTTTATAAGATAAAGGAAATCCCTATTAAGAAATATGGATTTCCTTTTTTTGAAACAAATTAATTTAATAGGGTACTTATATGATAATATGATATGTAATAATTAAATAAACAGGTCGGATAAGGTAATAAAAATCAGTTATTTTAAAGGAGTGCTTATGTTAATTATAAGAGAATTTAAAATTGGTGATAGTGAAGCTATTTACCAGCTAAACAAAAGTGAAATGAAATATGATTATCCTTTGGAAGAAACGGTAGAAAATTTAAAGAAGATTAATAAAAGTAAGTCAGACAAGATTTTTGTTGCAGAAATTGACGGAAATGTTATTGGCTATGTACATGCTAGTAATTATCAGTGTATATATTCTAAACCTATGAAAAATATTTTAGGAATTGCTGTTTCAAAGAAATACCAAAAAATAGGAATAGGTAGAGATTTAATGGAAGCAGTGGAAAAATGGGCAAGGGATGAAAAGGTTTCCTATATTAGATTAGCTTCAGGCGAAGAACGGGAAGATGCCCATAAGTTTTATAGAAAATGTGGCTATAAAAAAATAAAAAAACAAGAGAATTTTAGAAAAGAGTTGGGAGATTAATAGAGGGGTTTTGGAGAGGTTATGGAGATTACTATAAGGCAAGGTCATATAGATGATGCAGATTTCATATATAAATTAAATAAATACAGTCTAGGTTATGATTATCCTTTAGAGAAAACAAAGAAAAAATTAGAAAAAATATTAAGTAATAATAACTATAGAGTTTTAGTTGCAGTTTATAAAGATGAAGTAGTTGGCTATATAGAAGCCCATGATTATGAAAGTCTATACCAGGATTCCTTAAAAGACATAATGGCTTTAGTTGTAGCAAAAGATTTCAAAATATGGGAATAGGTGGAATGTTAATAGACAGTATAGAAAAATGGGCTAGGGATGAATCATCAAAGGGACTAAGACTTGTTACTAGAGAAAAAAGAGAGCAAGCTCATAATTTTTATATGAAAAAAGGATTTAAGGAAATAAAGCTACAAAAGAATTTTAAAAAATATTTTTAAATATTGAAGATGAAAACCAATAATCTTTTATAAATAGTAAAATTAGGGTATTGAATTAGTATAGTATAAATTTTAAGGATGAAAGGGGACTTTTAAACTATGAATAGGTTTAGTAAGGAAAATGTTATCTACAATTTCGAATATGGTATGAAGGAAGAATATAGGGTTAAACCAAAGGAAAAATTTATTGTAGAAACATGTGATTGCTTTCATGAACAAATAAAATCGGAGGAGCAGGTTTTAATGGAAATAGACATGGACATTGTAAATCCTGCTACAGGTCCTATTTATATTGAAAATGCAATGCCGGGAGATATTTTAAAGGTTAATATTATTAATATAGAAATAAAGGACAAGGGTGTTGCAGCAGCAATTCCAAATGCCGGTGGTCTGGCAGAAGAATCTAAGGAAGCAATTGTAAGGGTAATTGAAGTTAAAGATGGCTATGCAAATTATTTAGGTAAGAAAATTCCAATTAGTCCAATGATTGGTGTTATAGGTCTTGCTCCAGCTGTTGAAGATGGAAAATGGGGAACCCATACTCCTTGGAAACATGGCGGAAATATGGACAGTACTGTTATAAGGAAGGGTAGCTCCTTATATTTCCAAGTGCAGCAAGAAGGAGCAATGTTAGCCTTAGGGGACTTACATGCTGTTATGGGGGATGGTGAACTTTGTTTTACAGGACTTGAAATTTCCGGTGAAATTGAACTGGAAGTCGAAGTAATAAAGACAAAGAGAAAATTAAAATGGCCTATTGTAGAATTAAATGACAGAATAGAAATAATTGCTTCCGGAGAAAGTTTAGATGAGGCTACAAAGGAGGCTGCTAGTACTGCAGTTGATTTAATGAAAGATGCTTTGAAGATTTCCTGGGCAGAAAGTTATGTATTGGCAAGTCTTGTAATGGATTTAAAAATATCTCAAATAGTTAATCCAAAGAAAACAGCAAGGGCTGCAATACCGAAAAATATTGTAACAATGAAGGAATTATTATAAATATTTTATTAAGATGAGGTGGGAAAATGACTAAGAGAATTATAACTATTAGTAGACAGTTTGGTAGTGGTGGAAGAACTGTAGGAAAAGAGTTAGCTGAAAAGTTAAATTATAAATACTATGATAGGGAAATCATAGAAAAAATTGCAGAAGAATCGGGATTTAGTCAAGAATTTATTGAAGAAACAGAGGAAAAAGATACATACAGAGGATTATTTAATATAGGTCTTTTAGCAAGGGACCATAGAGGAATGTCTGTAGATGATTATATTTGGGAAGCACAAACAAAAATAATTAAAGAAATAGCAGACTCAGGAGAAAATGCTGTAATAGTTGGACGTTGCTCAGATTATATTCTAAGGGATAGGGAAGACACTATTCATGTTTTTGTTCACGCTGATCTTAAAAAACGGAAAAGAAGAGTAAGGGAAAAATATGGAGATAGGGAAGTAAGTTTAGAAAAAAGACTTAAGGACAAGGACAAAAGAAGAAGGGTCTACTATAAATTTTATACCGATAGAGAATGGGGCGATGTTGAAAACTTTACTATGACATTAAATAGTGGAGAATTAGGAATTGACAATTGTGTAAAATTAATTGAAGAAGCTGTTAATCTATAAGCAAAAAATAAAACCATCTAATTAAAAATTAGGTGGTTTTTCTGTGGAAAAAATTAAAGAAAATTACTTGAACTAATAAAATCGCTAAACTAAATTGATATAATTATGATAAATATAAATTAATCTTTATATAATAGCTAAAGTGTAGTAAAATATATTTTGTGATAATAAATATTAATGGAGGTACTTATGCTAAAATTTAAAGATTATGAATATATAAGACCGGATTTTGAAAAATTAGAAGAGGAAATGAATATTTTAATTGATAAGTTTGAAAACGCTTCTACTTTTGAAGAACAGTCAGAGTATTTTGAAAATATTATGAAGATTATGTCTAATGTTAGTACTATGGGAACTTTAATGCATATACGTTATAGTATTAATACTAAAGATGAATTCTATGAAAAAGAAAGGGAATTCTTCGATGAAAATAGCCCTAAATTTGATAAGGTTATAAATAAATTCGATAAGGCTGTAGTTAAGTCTAAATTTAGACCTGAACTTGAAGAAAAATGGGGTAAGCAATTATTTACCTTAACGGATATGAGTTTAGAAGTATTTTCAGAAGAAATAATAGAGGATTTAATAGAAGAGAATAAAACCGTAAACGAGTATTCTAAATTAATTGCTTCAGCAGAAATTGAATTTGAAGGTGAAAAAAGGAATTTAGCTCAAATGTTACCTTTTAGAACTTCTAAGGACAGGGAAATGAGAAAGAGTGCAGAAAATGCATTTTTGAATTTCTTTGAAGAAAATGAAGATAAATTTGACGATATTTATGATAGACTAGTGAAAATTAGAACTAAAATGGCTAAAAAACTAGGCTATAATAATTATATTGAACTTGGTTATAAAAGAATGAACCGTTCTGACTATGGACCAGAGGAAGTGAAAAATTACAGAAAGCAAATATATGAAACTGTAGTTTCACTTGTAGTGGACATTAAGGAAAGACAAAGAAAAAGACTTGGTCTTTATTCTTTAAAAAATTATGATGAGGGTTTTAAATTCCTTTCAGGAAATCCTAAACCACAAGGAGATCCGGACTGGATTATAGAAAACGGAAGGAAGATGTACTCCGAGTTATCACCTGAAACTAAAGAGTTTTTTAATTTTATGTTAGACAGGGAATTGTTAGACCTAGTAAGTAAAGAAGGGAAAATGAGTGGAGGCTATTGTACGTTTATAAATGATTATAAATCACCTTTCATATTTTCCAACTTTAACGGAACAAGTGGAGATGTTGATGTACTAACTCATGAGGCAGGTCATGCTTTTCAAACTTATAGAAGTAGGGACTTAGGTATTCCGGCTTATAGTTTTCCAACATATGAGGCAGCTGAAATTCATTCTATGAGTATGGAGTTTATAACCTATCCATGGATGGAATTATTCTTCAAAGAAGATACAGAAAAATATAAATTTAGTCATTTAGCAGGAACCTTGGAATTTTTACCATATGGTGTAGCAGTAGATGAATTCCAACATTTTGTTTATGGAAACCCTGAAGCTAGTCCTGCTGAAAGAAAGGCTAAATGGAGGGAAATAGAAAAGAAATATATGCCTTTTAAGGATTATTCAGAAAGTGAATTTTTGGAAAGAGGAGGCTTCTGGTATAGACAAGGTCATATATTTGAAAGACCTTTCTATTATATAGACTATACGCTAGCTCAAGTTTGTGCTTTCCAATTCTTTAATAAATTCAACGAAAATAGGGAAAAAGCTTGGGAGGATTATTTAAGACTTTGTGATGCCGGTGGTAGTAAATCATTTTTAGAGTTACTGGAATTAGCAAATTTAAAAAATCCTTTTAATGATGGGGTAATTGAAGAAACAATAAAACCATTAAGGGAAAGACTTAATAGCATAGATGATAGTAAATTTTAAAGGAAATTTATTATATTAATTGGCAATTAAGAGAAAAAACCTTTAAATCCATCGGATTTAAAGGTTTTTTTAAACAATTCTCTCTAAGTTTTTATCTTCTTTTAAAGACTCTTTTTTCTCTGCTCTTCTTAAATGGACATATCCTAAAGTGACTATTATAAAAGCACCAATAAAATCAACGATTATGTCCTTCATTGTGTCCCCTAAAGCAGCATGTCCTGTTAAAATGACACCTTCGGCAGTAATAAACTTTTGCATATTAGTACCTAGTATACTATCTGCTAAGTATTCGTAAATTTCCCATACAGTACCACAGGTCATTGCAAAACAAAATGCAAATAAAGAAACAAAAAATGGACTTAAATGGGTACCTTTAATGGCTTTTTTATTAAAGAAATCAACTAGTATAAATCCTAAAGCACCAAGCATCATTGCACTAAAGGCATGTAAAATTGTATCCCAGTAGGGTATTTTATAGTAAAAGTTTTTTACCTCACCTAAATAAATAGCACAAAATAGAAAAATAAAATAAATTATTTCCATTGTGTCAGGTATATCAATACCGAATTTTCTTTCAACCTGGGAAGGTAGAAAAATTACTATCATACCTACTATACATTGTAAAATCATTAAAACATAGTCACTTTTTACAAGTTCATATTCTTTATTGGAAACACCAGATGGTGCATTTATTAAATTATAAATGGAAAAAACAACAGAAACTGCCAATAAGGTAAAGACTATTTTAAAAATGAGGGTTTTACGTTTATCAATTCTTTCTTCTTTATTGGTTTTGTTTTCATCAAATTTTTTTTTGCTCATTAAATCTCCTTACATAGTAACCTTAGTAAAATTAATATTGAATAATTGCCATAACTATTATTATACCCTATTTTAAAAAATAGGCTAAAAATCTATTTTCCAATTCTTATTACATCTAAATAATCTTCACCAAGTATATAATGATTGAAAAAATTGGAGTTTTTTCCTACTTCATTATTAACATAGTCATAACCGTGTTTTTCTGATAGGGTTTTTTTCTTTGAAAACAAATTAACTCCTAAGCCTAATTGGTCTCCTTCAATTTCAGCTCCAATACTTGCTAAAATAGTAGGATACATATCGAAGGAAGTTATAGTTCTATTTTTATTATTACTAGTGTTAACAGCAGGGTTTATAAAAACATTGTATACTGTTCTGTCATAGCCGGGAGTCATATTACTTTCATAAAAATCCGTTTGCATTCCTAAATGATCACCTAGAACTACTATTGTTGTATCTTCGTAGAAATCCTGTTCTTTTACCCAGTTAATATAATCATTAATTTGTGTAGATGAGTAGGAATGAACATTTTCATATTGACTATTAAAATTATTTGGAGCATTTTCCTCTAAATAGCCATTTTCAAAATGGGTGTTTGCAGTTTCAATTATTAAATTAAAGGGTTTATTTTCTTCTGATAGTTTTAGGGTTTCTTCCTTTGACCATTTAAAAAGGTCGGAATCATCAAAGCCCCACCAAACCTTGTCCTCGGCTTTCATATAACCATTTTCTACGGCATAGTTATAGTCGAAAATATCATAGCCACCATGACTTAGAAAATAATTATCCTTTCCACCAAATTCTGCAGCAGAGCCCATGCAAATTTTTAAATTATAGCCGTTTTCTTTTAAAATATCCCCAAGGGAGCAGGCTCCGGACATAAAATTATTTGAAAAATACGCATTTGCCATGTTTATCTTCATATTAATACCGGAGGTTATTGCAACTAAGCCAGAAACTGTCCAAGTAGAGCCATTAGTATGGTAAAAGCCACCAATTTTATCATTATTGGAAAAGTTCAAATTATTCAAAGCTAATTCTTCCATTTCAGGCATAATAGAATAGTCCCAGCCTCCGCCTAATTCCTTATTAATTAATGAATTTTCAAAGCTTTCAGCAAATATTATTATTAGATTTCGTTTCTTTTCAGGAAACTTAATATTAACCTCTCTACCATCAACATAGTTTTCTTCTATAAAACTTGAAGATTGTAGATTGTTTTTTATAAAGACATCGACTCTTAAGCTAACTATAAAAACAACTAGAGTTAATAAAAATAATATAGTAGTAAAAATTATTTCCTTATTTTTAAATAATTTATTTTTTAAAAACAATAATCCAAAAATCAATATAATAAAGGGAATTATAGATTTAATAATTGCAGTAATAAAAACATCTGTAGAAGCTTGTCCGGCATCATTAACAAGATAATAAATAATTTCTTCAATTGTCTGTTCCTTAAAATTCAATTTAATATAAAGACAAGCTATTATAATAATTGAAAATATTAGAATTAAAATATTTATAATAAAGTTTTTAATATTTTTCTTAATAATAATCACACACCTATAAAAAATTACCTAATGATTATTACCAAATTCAATAATAATCAAAGGCAAATATATAACATAGTTTATATTATAAAGAGAAAATTGTTAAGGTTTATATTGTTTTTTAAGATATTTTTTAAATAAAAAACAAAAAATATGTTTTAGGACCTATAAAAACAGGTAGATATAATATAGGAACTAATATATAAGAGGTGATGACATGAAATATAAAATAGTTCAAGATTTTCCTAATGATGTTTTGTATGAAAGAGGAGATGTTTGTATATCCATATATATGCCATCTCATAGATACAAAATGGATATACAAAAAGACAGAATAATGTTTAAGAACCAAATTCAAAAGGCAGAAAGAAGTTTATTACAAAAGTTTTCTAAAAAAGAAGTAGAGGAAATTTTATCACCCCTTTATGACCTGGAACAAGATATGGTTTTTTGGAATAGGACAAGAGATGCTGTAGCTATATTTTTAAATAGGGAGCATTGTATAATCTACAATCTATTTAGAGATATTAAAGAATTAACTGTAGTATCTAATAGTTTTCACATTAAGCCACTAATAAGGGTTTATCAATCTGTTGATAAATATTATGTACTTGGCATTAATAGACATAATTTCAAATTATTTTATGGTGATAGATATGGTTTAACAGAAATAGAATCACCAAAAAATATGCCTGATGAAATTACAGAAGAGTATCGTTTAACTACTATTGATATGAGTAAAGATGGAAAAGCCATGTATTCAACCGGTAGTAATAGAGATGAGGTAAAAAAAGAAACAGAAAAATACCTTAGAAATGTTGATAGATATATTTGGGAAAATTACATAAAGCCAACAGGAGCACCTTTGGTTTTAGTAGCACTGCCTCAATATCAAGGTGAGTTTAGAAAATTAACAAACAATAAATTACTTGTTGATAAGGGAATAGACAAGGACTTTGAGGCAATGGACCTAGATGCAATTAAGGAAGAAGCTTGGAAGATAATAGAAAAAATATATTTAGACAGAACAGAAAAACTGGTTAACATGTTTAACAATGGCAAGTCTAAAGGAAATGCCAGTGCCAACCTAAACGATGTTGTTAAAAAGGCTGTTGAAGGTAGGATAGATACTATTTTAATAGAATCTGACAAGATTTTACCTGGAATTGTTGATATGGAAACAAAAGAAATTAAGGAAATGCCTTTAGAAGATGTTGAAACCGATGATGTTTTAGATGACATTGCAGAATTGGTTTTAAAGGCTAAAGGTGAAGTGGTTATTTTACCTAAAGAAAAAATGCCTGATGATACAGGTGTAGCAGCAATTTATAGGTACTAAAAATATATTTTTAAAATTAAATTTTCAAGGGTGGAAAGTAAAGTTTCCATCCTTTTTTATTGGGAAAGAAAAAACGGAGTTAGAAAATAGTTATTGCTTAAGAGTAAAATACAATTAATTATTGGATTGAAATAAGAAAAAATTAGGAGTATAATAAAACACTATGTATTTAGACTTTGTTTGAATACTAGAATATGGGATAGATATAAAAAGTATTTATATATATTTTTTTGGAGGTAGTTTTATGGAATTGTTAGCAGTTTTATTTATACCATTCTTAGGTACATCTTTAGGAGCTGGTTGTGTTTATTTTATGAAGGATAAAATGAACGAAAATCTTCAAAAGGCTTTACTTGGATTTGCCGGTGGAGTAATGGTAGCAGCGTCAGTTTGGTCCCTTTTAATACCAGCAATGGATATGTCAGAAGGAATGGGGAAATTATCTTTTATTCCGGCAGTAACAGGTTTACTTTTAGGAGTTTTATTCTTGTTATTATTAGACAACATTATACCTCATCTTCATGTTAATGATGATGAACCAGAAGGACCAGAGACAACATTAAAGAAAAGTGCAATGTTAATGCTTGCAGTAACATTACACAATATACCGGAAGGTATGGCAGTTGGAGTTTTATTTGCAGGTTACACTGCAGGAAATACAGCTATTACATTTTCAGCAGCCTTAACACTTGCAATTGGAATAGCTATACAAAATTTCCCGGAAGGTGCAATTATTTCAATGCCCTTAAGAAATGAAGGATTTTCTAAAAACAAATCATTTGTTTACGGGGTATTAAGTGGAGTAGTTGAACCTATTGGTGCAGCTTTAACAATATTAGCAGCATCATTAGTAGAGCCAGTTTTACCTTATTTACTGTCCTTTGCAGCAGGTGCAATGATATATGTTGTAGTAGAGGAGTTAATTCCAGAAGCATCAAGAGGGGAGCACAGTAATATAGGAGTTATAGGTTTTTCCGTAGGATTTGCTATAATGATGGTTCTTGATGTAGCCTTAGGATAATCTAATATTATTTTGTAAAAAATTTAGATTATTAGGTAAAAAGAAAATAGAATAAATAAAAAATATAGACATATTAATTTATGTCTATATTTTTATGAAAATTTATAAAAATTATTATGCCTCTATAGATGAAACTTCAGTTTGTTTACTTAAGCTATTTATATAATCAATAGTATAGGAGGATATAGTAACGGTAATTAATGAAAAGAAAATTTTTCCTAATGGTATATAGGATAGGCTAAGTAGTAAAACGGAAATATCTGTAAAGAGATAGGCAGAGGATATTTTAAAATTAAACTTTTTACTAATAACTAAAGCTAAAGCGTCGTCTCCGCCACTGCTACCTCCGGAGCTTACAATAAGTCCTGCACCAACACCTACGAATAAACCACCTAAAATTGCGGCAACTAACATATGATTTTCCAAGTTAGGGAAAATTGGTGGAAATAATTCCCAGAACTTATAAAATCCTGAAAATAGCATAGTAGAAAAAAGAGATACTACTAAAAATCTTTTGCCAAGGTATTTTAAACCTAACAAGTAACAGGTTATATCTAAAACAGGTGTTATATATGCAACAGAAATTCCAAACCAATGATGTACCAATAAATTTAAGCCAATAACGCCTCCTTCTGTAACAGAAGATTGTTCATGAATATTATATATGCCAAAGGATAAAATAATAGCTCCTAAAAATATTTTTATTACTAAACTAATTGGAAATACTTTTTTTAGTTCATTTTTCCAATCTTTTAAAATCATTAAAAATCACCTCGAATCTTATGATAAACTATAGTATAGTACTAGGGTCAAGGGGGGGCTATGGAAAAATATTTTAAAATTAAGGAAATTTCAACATTATTTAATATTGGAATAGATTCTTTAAGATATTATGAAAAAATCGGCTTAATAAAACCTAAACGTGGCGAAAATAATTATAGATTATATAGTGCTAAAGATATTTACAAATTAAACATAATAGCAGATTTAAGAAAACTGCATTTTTCATTGTCGGAAATAAAAGAATATCTAGAGGATTTGTCCATATCAAATACATACAATCTACTTAACAAGCAGAATAAAATAGTAGAAGAGGAAATAGAAGAACTAGAACAACAAAGAAAATTATTACAAATTCAAATAGAAAATTTAAACCTATATAGAAAAATGCCCATAGGGGAATTTGAAATTAAGGACTTGGAAAGTAGAAAAATAATTCAATTAGAAACAGATGTTTCCCTAGATGAAGAAGTGGATTTTTCAATAAGATTTCTTCAAAAACAACATGGTTTTAAACTACATCAGTTTGAAAATTATGAAATTGGTGCCAGTATGCTTAAAGAAGATATAAAGGACGGTATAGTAGGAAAATATAAGACGGTTTTTATGTTACAGGAAAATAACAATGGAAATACTGGAGAATTTTTACCAAAGGGACCTTACCTTTGTTATAGATATAAGGGAAGTTATAAAAAACTTAAAAATAACTTAGAGAAAATTTTTGAATTTGCAAAAAATAAAAATCTTAAATTAGATAATAGGATTTATGAACTTTACTATATAGACACAAGGTATACGGAAATAGAAGAAGAGTATTTAACGGAAATTCAAGTTTTAATAAAAGAATAGGATAAAGGACATTTTTATGGATAATATTGAATATGTAGAAAGACTAAAGGAATTAAAAAATAAAATTAATAGGGCAGATGCTATATTAATTGGAGCAGGCTCCGGTTTATCCACTGCTGCCGGTTTAAAGTATAGTGGAGAAAGATTTACCAATAATTTTTCTGATTTTATTAAAAAGTATAAATTAACAGATATGTATTCAGCTGGGTTTTATCCCTTTAAAAGTTTAGAAGAATACTGGGCCTATTGGAGTAGGCACATTCTTTTAAATAGGTATGATGCAGAAGTTGGAAAGCCATACAGGGATTTATTAAAATTAGTGGAAAATAAAAACTATTTTGTAATAACTACAAATGTAGATCATATGTTTCAAAAATCCGGTTTTAACAAGGACAGATTGTTTTGTACCCAAGGTGATTATGGTCTTTGGCAATGTTCAATACCTTGTAAAATGGAAACCTTTAACAATGAAGAAAGGGTTAGACTTATGGTAAAAGAACAAAAAAATATGAAAATTCCAAAAGAATTAATACCCTATTGCCCTTACTGTAATGCGCCCTTAACTATGAATTTAAGAGTAGACGATAAATTTGTAGAAGATGGAAAATGGCAGGAAGCTTCTAAAAGATACTTGAAATTTAGAGAAGATAATATTAATTCAAAAATAGTATACTTGGAAATAGGAGTAGGATACAATACTCCTGGAATAATAAAATATCCCTTTAGAATAATGACTGCTAAAAACCCTAACTCTGTTTATGCAACTCTAAATATGGATAATTATTTTACTCCTAAAGAAATAAAAAATAGAACAATTTCTATAGAAGAGGACATTGGAAAGGTTCTAGAGGATTTAAACAATATATAAGCCTTAGTTTTCATTTAAACTAAGGCTTTCTTTATTTTCATATAGTTGATTATAGGAAATAGTACGGGAAATTCCCTTTCCTGTATTAGGGTTAGTTACACTTTGAGATAAATCTAAAGTAAAGAGAAGGATTAAAATCAAACAAGTGATTCTTTTTATTTTAATAGGAATATATTGCAAAAATTCATCAATTAAAGGTGCAATAAAGTAAATTATTAAAAAACCTCCAATGGCAAAAAATAACAAACCTTCAAAACAAACACGGCCATTAATATTAAAAAATACATTTTTATAATTCCACCAAGTAGTATTAAATAGTTTTTCCAGTGCCCAAGAGGTGAAATACTCTAAAACTCCACAAATAACCATAGCAGAAGGGAAAAGCACCAATGGTTTTTCTACAAAAGGCTTAAGTAAAATCAACATTAACAAAGTTCCAGTACCATAAATCGGTAACCATGGTCCAAGCATAGTTCCCCTATTAACAAAAACTCCCTGTTTTAAAAGATGTAAAACAATTTCCCAAATCCATCCAACAAAGGCAATGGAGAAAAATATTAAAATATAGGAAGTAAGGCTATACTTTCTGTCATAATCTAATTGTAGCCAATCCTTTTTATGTTTTTCCGGTATTGTATATAATTCAACAGGATAAACTTCTGCAGTTTTATCTATTGGATTAGTTAGGTATTTATCGTTAAAATAAACACTTAAGGGTAATTTGTTTTTAATTGCTTCCTCTCTAAGAACAAAGTAAAGCTCTGAATAACTAGCTCCAATTAACGGGTTTAAATAAAGATATCTTATAATTCCAAAAGTTAAAAGAGAAAGAATATGCCAAATCAAAAAGGATAAATCCAACTTAAAGGCCTTCCATTTATTTCCAAGCATCATTTCATGAGATAGTTTCCAAGCATCTTTTCTTGAAATTTCAGGATTTTCTGCAACAATAAAAGGAATCATCTTGTAATCGTAATATTTAATAAATCCACCAATAATTGTAAAAAACCATAGGAAATTAAAAATATACTTACAAAACATAATATAGGCAGTGTGTCTTATTCTCCCAATACGATAAATGAAAAGAATACGGTCTATTTTAGTATTACTATAACTCTTGTTTTCAATAAAAAATCTGCTTTGCCCTACTATTAAAATATTCTGGATAAAAAGCCAAAAGCAAATTATTAAAATAGTAGAAATAATCATAATTGTACTTTGTAAAAAACGGTTGTTGAAAATCAACTGATTAATAGTGTTTAAGAGCCCTATAACAAAGGATCTCGAGGCACCTGAATTATTAATAATAGTAGCAAAAAAACCTTCAGTAGCATTTCTTAAATTAAACTTATCTTCAACTCTATTAATAACTTCCTCTTGTTCAGAATATAGATTTGTAATACCAAAACCATCTAATATCTTCACGACACTATCTACAACAGCAGGAGGTTTAATTTTATCTGAATCTCGTAATAAGTCCGTATTTAAATGAGAAGTAGTATAACCACCAGCAACAATAGCGATAACCAAACATACAATAATATATTGAATATAGTTTCTTTTTATGGTTTTCTTTGCCCTTAACTTTAATTCTTTTCTATTCCAGTTCATATGTTCTCCTATAAAAAGTTGTTAGAGTTTTCTAAATTATAGTTATTATATCATAGATGGAAATATTGAAATGTAAGATTTAGCTTTTAATAGATTTAGAATTTAGGAGGTTGTAAGAAAGAAAAAATAGTTAAATTAAAGGCTTATTAGGTAGGTGTTCAATTTTTTTCGGGATTTTTAGTAAAAGAAATGTAATTTTCTAAAGTTATTGTATTTTATATACTCAAAATAGAAAGGGGAAACAAATGAAAAATAGGCAACGGTATATTTTACTTGAAATTTTAAATGGCAAAACTATTAATTTAGTAGAAATATCGGGAAAACTAAAAATTTCAGATAGAACAATTAGAAATGATATTGTTGATTTAAATAATTTTTTTGAAAGAAAAGATTATCATAATTTAATTGTCTTAAAAAATAGTGAAATATTTCTAAATAAAAAATACTTAAACGATAATAGAATTTTATATATTTTTGATAATAGATCTATATCAAAATATGATCCTGATAGTAGAAAACTAGATATATTATATGAATTATTAATTGAAGAAAATACTGTTAGTTATAATAAATTGTCCGAAAAGTATTATGTATCAAAAAGTTCTATTTTTAATGATTTATCAGAAATTAAAAAAATTTTAATAAAAGCTAAATTGAAACTACTTTCAGACAACAGAGGTACTTTTATTGTTGGAAATGAAATGGATAAGCAACAATTAATAAGAGAAATCATAATAGAACAATTAACTGATAGAGATAAATTTAAATTTTCTACATCAAATAATAGATTTTTAGATTGGATTAATATTAGTTGGATTAATGAAATAAGGTATGGCTTAAAGAATATTCTTAAAAAGAAAAACTTAATAGTTTCAAATTTTTACATAGGTATTGTAGCAATATCATTATATACATTAATTAAACGAAGTGAACAAGGGGAAAAAATAAAAAACTTAAAAAATAAGACTTTAATATCTAATAAAGTTGAAGGTATGGAAATATATCCCTTTACCTATGAAATACTTTTCAGATTAAAAGATAAATTAAATCATGATTTTACAACAGATGAAATTTATTTTATAAATAATATTTTTATGGGATTAGGAATAAATGGACTAAACAGCCTAGAGTTTTTTAATGAAGATTTTGAAAAAAATATAAAAAACTTAGTTATTAGTGTTGAAAGAAGTTTGGGAATAATTTTAAGTAATGACCTAAAATTAATTAATGATTTAAAAAATCATCTTCACCAAATGCTATATAGACTTCAGTCAAATATTAGAGTTGATAATCCATTACTTGATGAATTAAAGGAAAAGTATTCTATCATTTATGCAATTGTATGGTTATCATTAAATGATTTTATATCAGGCTATAATGTTGAAATTTCAGAAGATGAAATATCATTTATAATGCTCCATTTTCAAGCAGCCATTGAGCGTAAAAAAGAGTCTATAAAAGTTTTGTTTATTTGTCCAAATGGAGTAGGTACTAGTTCATTAATAAGTTCTCAAATAAAAAGGATTCTTCCATCTATTAATATTTACGAAATTATTTCCCTTGAAGAAGTGGAAGATTATCATTTAAATTCAATAGATTTTATAGTAAGTACAGTAAATATAAAATTTGAAAATATACCAACTATAATCGTATCTCCAGTAATTTCAAAAGAAGAATTAAAAAAAATAACAAATTGCTATATAGACATTATTTATGACTCTAAATCTGAAACAAATGAGAATAAATTATATTTATCTAATTTACCAATTAAAGTTTTCGAAAATCAATTTGATAATAAAGAAAAAGCAATTTCATATTTGTGTAATAAAGCCAAGGATAATCTGTTAGTAAATAATGAATATACCGGCACTGTATTAAATAGAGAAAAACTAGGAACTACTTATTTAAAAAATAAAATTGCGTTACCTCATGGTGATCCTAAAAAAATTATAAATAGCTTTATTTATATTTTAAAAATGGAAAATTATATAAATTGGGACAGTGAACAAGTAGATATGCTTATTCTTTTAGGAATATCAGATAAAGATATAGATAAAACTGAAAAAATTTTAGAGTTTATTATAGATAATATTGACGATAAAAAAGTACTAGTAAGTAAGTTGGAGGAAATAAATGGATAACAAATTATATGAAATCTTTAATGAAAAAAATGTAATCATAGAAAATAGAAATATGACATGGCAAGAAGCTGTAAAAATAGCAAGTGAACCATTGTTAAAGGAAGGGAAAATTACCGATGTTTATGTAGAAAACATGATAAAAAATGTTGAAGTTAATGGACCCTATATGGTTTTAACAGATTATTTTGCATTAATGCACGCAAAAGCGGGGGAGGGCGTTAATGAAGTTTCTATGAGTTTGTTAGTAAATAATAAAAACATAGACTTAGAGGGAAAACCGGTACGTATATTTATGGTTTTAGCATCTGTTGATAAATCAAGTCATTTAGAATATTTACAAAAAATATCTGAAATATTATTAGATGAAGATAATTTCAATACTATTCTTAATGGAAAAAAAGAGAAAATACTACAAATATTTAAAAATAATTAAAGGGGGGATTAGATGAAAATTTTAGCAGTTTGCGGATTTGGAGTTGGAAGTTCAATGGTATTAAAAATGGCATTGGATAAAGTGGCAAAAGATTTAGGTGTGGAAGTTGAAGTTGAAAATACTGATTTATCTACAGCAAAAGCAACAGAAGCAGATGCATACTTTACAAGTGCAGAATTGGTTTCTGAATTAGAAAACTCAGTAAAAAATCCTGTTTATCCTATACATAAATTTATGGATAAAAAAGAGGTAAAAGAACAATTCGAAAAATATTTAGCTACATTAAAGGAGGAGTAGTATGCAATTTATTACAAATAACATTTTAAGAAATCCGCCAGTATTATTAGGTTTAATTGCAATGATAGGTTTAATAATTCAAAGAAAATCATTTGCAGAGATAATAAAGGGAACTTTGATGGCGGCATTTGGGATGGTTGTTTTAAACGAAGGAGTTGGAATGCTTTCAGGTGTAATAGCACCAATTAATACAGCATTTCAAACTACATTAGGAATAACAACAGCCGAGGGCTTAAATGATGTAACATTTACTAAATCATTTGGTGGAACTGTAGGAATGGCAATGTTCATAGGGTTAATAATCCATTTACTAATTGCAAGATTTACTCCTGTTAAAACAGTTTTCCTAACAGGTCATATGATATGGTGGTTTCCATTTATATTCGTTGCAGCAGGAGTTGAAGGAGGACTAACTGGAGGAATACTAATAGCATTTGGTGCAATTTGCTCTGCTCTTTATTGGTCTTTTATGCCATGGATAATGAGAAAATATGTTTGGGATGCAACAGAAGATGACTCGTTTTTAATAGGACACCCTACAGGGATGCTAAGCTTGGTTTCAGGCTTTGTTGCAAAAAGAGTTGGGAATAAGAAAAAATCTACAGAGGATTTAAAAGTACCTGAAAAACTATCTTTTTTTAGAGAAATTTCAGTAACAGGAGCTTTAGTAATTTTTATAATGTATTTAGTAGTTGGATTTATAATTCCTGCATTAATAGAAGATGGAGCCAGTACTGTAATGACATCAATAAACAGTGGACTTACATTTGGGGCAGGACTATTGGTTATGCTTTATGGTGTAAGGCTTTTAATCAATCAAATAGTGCCGGCATTTCAAGGAATATCTGAAAAACTTATTCCAAATGCTAAACCTGCATTTGATTGTCCAATACTCTTTAATTATAAGCCAAATGCGGTAATAATTGGCTTTTTAGTAGCAATGATTACTTCAACAATACTAATTGTAATTGCAAATACATTTAATGTTTTTGGAATTATGTTGGTACCTTTAGTAATTACATCATTTTTTGAATGTGGAGCTGCTGCAGTTATTGGCGAAGGTCAAGGAGGCTTAAGAGGTTCAATTATAGGAACTATTGTAGCATCTGTAGTAATGGTTGCTTTAGTTGGATTTTCAGCAGTTATATATAGTAATACAATTCAAAGCTGGATTTTAATATTTGGCGGTAATGATTTTTCATTATTCGGAATAATAGCTAAATTTATTGCTAGTATATTTGGGTAAGGAGTAAATATGTATCAATATTTCGATAAAATAATAGAAAAGTTAAAGATTGTAGAAAAAGAAGAAAAGCAAAAAATAGAAGAAACTATCGACTTACTAGTAGAAACAATAGAAAAAAAACAATCCATATATATATTTGGAGCAAGTCATGCTGGAATATTAACACAGGAAATGTATTATAGAGCTGGTGGATTGATGGTTATAAATCCTATTTTTGGACGAGAAATAATGTTAGATACAGAACCTATAACATTAACTAGTCAAATGGAACGTTTAGAAGGTTATGGTGAAAATTTAGGAAAAACAGTTGATTTTAAAGAAAATGATATATTAATACTTCATTCAGTATCTGGAAGAAACTCTGTAATATTAGACTTAGGACTGTATGCAAAGAAAAAAGGGGTAAAAATTATTGCTTTAACAAATTTGGAATATTCTAAATCTGTAGAATCCCGCCACAGTTCAAAGAAAAAATTATATGAATTAGCAGATATAACCATAGATAATCATGGTGATATAGGTGATGCGATGTGCGAAATTGAAGGCTTAGAACAAAAGGTTGGTCCATCATCAACGGTAGTAGGTGCTACAATTCTCAATACAATAGTATCGGAAGTATGTAAAAAACTTATAGAAAATGGAAAAGTACATCCGCCTATATTCTATAGTGCAAACTTAGATGGTGGTGATGAATTAAATAAGAAACTTAAAGATGAATTTAAGGAATTGATACATTATAAGTATTAAAAAATAAGAAATCCAAAAAATCTCCTAGAGTTAGAATTTTCATAACTCTAGGAGATTTTAATTTATATGATAGACTATCAAATAAATTTTTTTAGTCTATAGGATATAATAATGTATAAGAAAAAGAATATAATAGAAAAATTTTTATTAAGCACAGTAAAGTATAAAGCCTATTATAAAACCGAAACATTTGAAGAAGTAGAAAGAAAAGTCCAATATGAAAATAGTAGTGAAAATTTTAGTACTAATGAATAAATAACAAGTTGTTAGAAAATAAGGAGAGTGTAATGAATAACATTGTAATACTCTATGCATCAATTCACCACAAGAACACGGAAAAACTATTAAAAGAAATTGTTAAAGATAAACCGGTAGACCTAATTGATTTATTACATGAAAAAAACATAGACCTGTCTAAATATAAAGTAGTTGGCTTTGCTTCTGGAATATATTATTCAAAACTACATAAATCAATATATAATTACATAGAAGAAAATGAAGATATTCCTAAAAAATCCTTTCTAGTTTACACAAGTGGAGGAGGAGGAAAAAAACCGGGAGATAAATTTATAGGCTATCTTAAAGAAAAGGACTTTGAAGTATTAGGAGCCTATAAGTGTAAAGGTTACGATACCTTTGGTCCATTTAAATACATAGGAGGAATAGCAAAAGGCCATCCAAATGAAAAGGATATGGAAAAAGGTAAAGCTTTTATAGAGGAAATTATAAGTATGGTTTAAAAGATAGGAGAAATTGTCTTTTTTATAGCAAAGCAATATAGGAAATATCAATAATTTAGATAAATATTTTTGATATAATAAAAGATAAAAGAAAAGAAGAAAATGATATTGAGTATCAAGATGATGAGTTATTGTTATTTCTAAAAAGAAGAAGTAAAAAAAGTAATATACAAATAGAAGCGAAGTGTAAAAGAACAAAGGAAGGATTCGTTGTTTTATCTGGTAGTAAAATTGAAATAATAGATTCCGAATCTATACCAGAAAGAATAAAAGAAGAACGTAAAAAAGCAAAAATAGAAAAATATATTCTTCTAGAAAACAAACTATTTAATAGTCCTTCCTATGCAGCTGCTTTTGTTATTGGAGGATATGCTAATGGATTAGTTGAATGGAAAACCATAGATGGCAAAACTTTAAAAGAGTTTGAAAGAAACGAATGATAGGTTATTTTTAATGCATAATAGGCTATAAGGAGTAAAAGTATGCTTATCATTGAAAAAAGTTATAGTGAAACTAAGTATTATAATCTAGAGTGAAGTTAACACCTATATCAAAAAAAGGGGCTGTTATAAAACTATATAGTTAGTTTTGTAACAGCCCCTTTTGAAATTATTGTAAATATTTTCAATTTTAAAAAATATTATAATTTAACTCATCATAATGCTCAATATAATGGTCTGAAAGAGCTATTATTTTGTCTTTGTCAGAATTAGCTGACTCATCTGCAATAGCAACTATTCCACCATTAATTTTCTTAACGGTTTCTATACAATATAGTGCATCTTCAAAAACAATAGAATTCTCTATTGAAGAATTAAGATTTTTTGCTGCTGTATGCCAGTATTCCGGTTGAAATTTCATTAAATTAACATTGTCACAAGTTTGAATAAATTCAAAATATTTTTCTAAACCCTGTTTATTAATAGCATCTATAGCAACTCGTTCAGGAGTAGCTGTAGCAACGGCCATTTTAATATTCTTATTCATTAATTCATCTAGGGCGTTTTTTACACCAGGTTTTAAAGAAAATGTATTTAAATAATTGTATCTCATAATTTCCATAATATTGTTAAAAGAATCTGTAGGAGTTCCTTGTATATTAAAATCTTTATGAACCTTATCTAAAATTTCTTTCATAGGTTTACTGTTTAATGATTTTCTATAATCAGGATCTAGTTTTAAGCCAATATCAGTTAAATAATCATCTAAAACCGTTGACCATTTTTTCATTGAGTCTATAATTGTTCCGTCCATATCAAAAATTGCTACTTTTCTCATAAATCCCTCCTACTATAATATTATATACTATTTATATTTTATTTGCATTTAATAGGGATTATATATCGTTATTAGTAGAATATTCAATAATAATTTTAATAATAATTGACAATATGGCACCAATTAGAAAAACTATCCATCCTGGATGCCAAAGTCCCTTATAAAAGCCAAGGTATAGGTATATTATTACTATTATAATCCACATTATATTTTCAAATAAGTCTAAGGATTTTTTTCTTCTGTAATATTTTTTGTTTTTAGAATCAACAGGTGGTCCATATTCTTCAACATCATAATATTGTGTTAGTCCTTTAGATTTAAAATAGTCAATAAAATAATTTTTCTTTATGCCGGCAAAAGCAAGAAGACCTGTACCAATAGCTATAAAAGAAAAGAAAATAAAAGGTAAATAGGATTTAGGCAACATAAAGGATAAGCCTCCTGTTACTCCAACTGCCAATATGTAAAAAATAATACCAGTTGAAATGAAAATAGGGAAAGTAGTAGAAAATTTCTTATATTCTTCTACTGTTTCTAAATCCTCCTGAGATAAGGATATATTTTCATTGCTATTTTTTAATTCTAATTCAGATAATAACTCATCAAAGGAGCCGAATTTTGTAATAATGATTCCAACAGCTTCTTCTGAAGATTTACCATTTAAAATTAAATCCTCATATTCGTCTTCCATATGAGTTAAAATATCATTTTTTATTCTTATAGATTTTTCATTTTCCTTATATGAAGAAAAAATATTTTCAATATAAGTTTTTAGTACTTCCATTATACTTCCTCCAAATAATTAATAAACAATTCCATTACTTCCTTTATTTCTTTCCATTCCTCGATTTTGAAAGCCAAATATTTTTTTCCTTCATTTGTTAAGGTGTAATAGGTTCTTTTTCTTCCAAAGGTTTTGTCTGATTCATACCCTGCGATATAGCCGTTTTTTTCCAATCGAGAAAAGGCGGAATATAAAGTTGTCTCCTTTAAAGAGTAATTATTTTTAGCTATATGGGCAATGTTTTTTGATATTTCATAACCATAAGAATCATTTTTTTTGAGAAGGGAAAGAATTAATAAATCATTAAAACCACGCATAACATCACTTGATATCATTTCTACCTCCAAACTACTATGTCTGTCGTAGTAATTCTAATATAGCATTTTTACTACGACAGGTCAAGTAAAATTAAAATGATTTGCAATAGTTTGTATTACTCGATATAATATAATAAAAATATTGTACTAGTGATAATAATACAAAGGAGGATTTATATGATTCCATTAATTTTATCTTTGCTAATAATATTTATAGTTCCCATGATTTTAATTATTGTTTTAAATCGTAAAAAGAAAGTAAAATTTAAAAATTTTATTGTAGGAATTTTTGCCTTTCTAATATCTCAAACATTTACAAGGCTACCTATTTTAAATTTTTTACAGACGAAAACAACTATTTTTAAATTAGGTTTGTTTTCAAACCTAATACCTTACCTTGTATTTTTTTCTTTTACAGCAGGAATTTTTGAGGAAACTGCAAGGTTTATTGCATATAAAACAATATTGAAAAAAGAAGAAAATATTTATTCGCCTATTTCATTTGGTTTAGGGCATGGGGGAATTGAAGCTATGCTTTATACCTTGCTACCGATTTTAACTTACATGTATAATTTTTCGTCTTTAAATACCCCGTTGGTGTATTTAGGAATTTTTGAAAGAATATCGGCTATTATATTTCATATTTCAGCTACAATTTTAATTTTTTATGGAATTAGAAAAAACAAAAAAATCTGGTGGTTAATCTCCATAGTAATTCATGGAATGTATAATCTTATTTTCACTTATTTGGCAAATGTTCTAAACAAAATTGTACTTTCAGAAATAGTGATTTTTATTTTATCAATAATACTATTACTATTTGGAATATATTTATTAGGGAAATTA
>NZ_JBASWB010000052.1:0-16974 GCF_049276255.1 Miniphocaeibacter sp. | reverse complement strand
TAGGGCTTTATTAAAAACAAGGATTGAAATAATGAAAGAGTTTAATACTTCCTCTATTGAATATAAAAGACTAAAAAGATATTGGAAACTAATTCAAAAGGATTCTTCTAAACTAGATATAATCCACTTTGATAAATGGACACATTTCCATAGGTGGAAAAGTGCATCTGATGTGGTAAATGAGACTGTATCTGTTAACAACACTTTACAGAAAACATATGAGGTTTATCAAATTCTTTTATATGATATAAGATGTAAAAATTCTAAAGGATTAAGGGAACATTTAGTTTTATTTAAGGATACAGTAAGTGAGAAAATGAAGGTAGCTATAAACACTTTATTGGAATATTTTGAATATGTAGAAAATTCATTAAATACCAATATTACAAATGGACCTTTGGAAGATATTAATAATCTTATTAAAAGCATAAAAAGAGTGGCTTTTGGATATAGGTCATTTTATAATTTTAGAAATAGGATTCTTGTAATTAAAAATTTGATGTAACCAATAGAAAATCATCAGGCAGCTATATAGCTGCCTGATATAAAAGTAATTTGTTATTTTATTGTATACCAACACTATTTGACAAAGAGCCTTTAAAATTATTATATTTACGTGTTTTAGAATTGCAAAATAAACGGGAAAATCGCACTATTCGTAATTGGTCTATGGTTTTAAATCAATTATTAATTGATGATAAAATTTCAGAAAGATTACGAAAATATGCTAATTTAAAAAATACAAAAAACTACTTATACACTTAACTTGACAATCCCTGTTCTTACTTAATTTAATCAAGAGGTTTTATAAAGTAATTTTTATTCTCTAAAAAATTTATATTCCTTATGTTTTTAATTTGTCCTTAATAATTTAAACTTATTCTAACCTTCTATTTTTTTAGTTTCCTTCTTTATTTTTGAAGAATTAAATGCTGTTATTAACAATATAACTAAAATCCAAACATAATTATTACCAAGAAATCCATATCTGGAATCAACTACTAAATCAGCCAAAATTACTAGGGACATTAAAAATATAAAAAACGCATCTACAATAGATTTTTTTCCTAGTTCGAATAGTAATTTTAAAAATGTAATTAAAGATGTTATTGTTAGAAAAAGGAGTATTATTCCACCTGTTAAAAGTTCAGTTAATAAAAAATTATGTGGATGGCTGGTATTATCAGACGTTATTTGTCCATATTCCTTATCCCTTAATAACTTGTTCTCTGGTTCATTGTAAATATCTACTTGTGCAGAAGCTCCCCCACCAATTATTTTATTAACCATAGGATATTTCAAGTAGGAATCTATTGCCATTTTCCAAAGAAACTCTCTTTTATCAAAGGCTTTTTCATCGTAAAGGATTTCTTCTACTGTTCTATTTACTCTTATTCCATGTTTATCTATATTTTCTGTAGCTTCTTCTACTATTTTTGTAGTTACATAATTGTAGCTATAGACTATAAAAGTACTTCCTATATAAACTAGGGCTGCTGCTAAACACAAAAGTAGTAAAGAAATTATATATTTTACTACCAACTTCCATTTTTCTATATTTTCCTTAAATATTTTTATAAAATTATCATATATTCCATATAAGAAAAACATAATTATAATACCAATTAATAATAAGGAGCTTCTTCGTGATGCAATTAAATAAATTGTTGAAGCGCCAATTATAGTGGTAAATACCAATAAAATATTTCTTATGTGTAAGTTTTTTATATTCCTAAAGATTAAAAAAATCAAGGCAATGAAACTAAAGAGTAAAAGTACACCAAAGTCATTGTAATCCCTTAATAATGATAATCTCCTACTATAATAAGTCCTTTTAAAAATTATTAAATATATCCATGTATATATAGTAATAACTACTGACGGTAAAGATATAAATTTTAATAGTAAATTTAATTTATCTCCCACACTCTTTTTATTTAAATAAATTAAATACAAAAATAGCAAAAGCACTATGAACCCTATATTTTCATATTTAATCATTGCAATTTCCATGTTTTTAGTATAATAAAAACTTATTAGTCCAAATACTATATATAAAATAATTAAGATTAGTAGAAATCCCGTTTCTTTTAATTGATTTTTCCCCATATAAAATATATTTTTACTCATATTTATAGGATTTAGCATAAAGGCCAATAGGAACATTAGAAAAGCCACTGCTAAGCATATTTTAAAAATACTATAATCGTTAATTTTTTTAAATTCCAGTCCTAAATCCGACATAAGTAAGGCTATTGTAGTTAAAATGATGCTAGAAAATAAATAATAATATTTCTTATTGTCTAATATAGTTTTTTTCATAGCATCCTCAATTCTTTTCCACATATTTAGGAATTTCTATATCGGTTATTAAATTTAACTGGTCAAAATCTCTACTTAGGTTTATACTGTAAACTATTCCATCCTTCTCTAAATCAAGAGTAATATAGGCCTTCTTTAACTGTAGATAAAGGCTTGTTATAGAAAAGCTAACGAAAAAATATTTACTATCCCAATCTGTATTTAATATATTTTCATAGGTTAGAATATCTGATTCATTTAAATAATCTTCAATATTTAAAAGACTTAAAAATTCCTTTATTTCATCAAAGTCAAAATCCCTTAACTCCTTCTTAAAAAAATAATTTTCATCTATTTCCTTAAATTGTACTTCTTCTGAAATCTTAATTAACTCTTTTGAAAAATTATAATAACTAAGTATGTTAAAATAGTTCTCCTCTGTTGAAACAAATGGTTTTAGTGAAATTTTACTAGCCTTATCCTCTACTACATTATCTTTAGATATTTCAGTTTTTCCATCTTTAAAATAAATATAATCCTGATATTCTACATCATCATTTTTATATACATTTCTTAACAAATATTCCTTAGGATTATTGTCATCGACTACTAAACTATAATACCTAGAATTTTCATAATATCCTAATAAATTGGAGTTTTCATTATCCTCGTACACTTCTTCTCTTTTTAAGGTCTTTAAAAAAACATTAAAAAACTCTTCTTTCTTACTTACTTTCTTTTCTGAATTATCTTCTAACTTATTTATTAAAATAAAAAACGAATCTTTTTGATTGTAATTTGTAACTCCTTTAGAATTACTATCTACTTGATTAAATAAACTAACCCTATCTAATCCAGAATTAGGTAAATTAACCTCTATTCCTAAAACTATAATCAAAGCACAAATTAACAATGCTACTATATATTTTTTCACAGTACCCCCTTTAGTTTCTTATATATCCAACTGTGTATAATTAAATAATATCATTATATAGTATATTTTTCAGCTTAAAACAAAAAATAACTACTAATAATATCTTTTTAAACATATTATTAGTAGCTGCCATTACATTTTAATTTCTTCTTCTGTTAACTCAATATATTCCCCAGCGTCTAAGTCCACTGGCAATTTAAAATGTCCCATTTTAATCCTTTTTAAGTATGTCACTCTATTGCCAACTTCTTCAAACATTCTTTTTACCTGATGAAATTTTCCTTCATATATTGTTAATTCACAGGACTTTTCACTTAATATTTTAAATTCAGCCGGTTTTGTTACAATATTTTCAGGCATGAGTTTTATTCCTTTTTTAAATACTTTTCCGTAATCATCTTCAATTTGCCTTGCTAATTCAACATAATAGGTTTTTGGTACATTTTTTTTGGGAGAAGTTAATTCATGATTAAATTTTCCATCATTACTAAGTAAAAGTAATCCCTCTGTATCAATATCCAGTCGTCCAATTGGAGCTAGATTAAAACTTTTATGGTAATCTTCTAACAAATCTATTACCGTCTTATGATAGGAATCCTCTGTTGCAGAAATATAACCTTTCGGCTTATTCATTAATAAATATATAAATTGTCTATATTCAATAATTTCATCATTGTATTTTACAAGATCCTTTTCGGTGTCAATTAATTTACCGGTATTTTTTTCTACCATATCATTTACTTTTATTAGTCCCTTTTTAGCATCTTTTTTTATTTCACTACGGCTACCGTAACCCATATTTGAAATTAACTTATCTAATCTTATTTTCATCTTAACCTCTATTTAATTTTGGAAATGTCCTTTATCCTGATAATCCGTCCAGAAATAGCCTGCTTCTAATCCAACAGCTTCCCCTATTTCTGCACATCTTTTAAAAAAATCATCATCACCAAATTCATTTCCTTTTTCATTTTTAGCAATATCAAAAGCTTTTCTTCTTGTATGATAGCTACTTCTTGTCCAAGTTACTACATTATTATCATTTGCCCTACCTTGTGCATATAAAAAGTCCTGTCTTTCTTGAGTCCTGTAGGTTTCAATTATCATAACAGGAAGCCCTTCCTCTTGGCAAAGCTTTAAAAACTCTAAACATTTCTCACGAGTATCTTCCTCTAATTCATCAATATCTTTTATAACAGGATAATCATATTCATTGTGTGACATATTATCATAATAGCTTAAATCATCAAAAACCTCTATTCCTCTTCCTTCCAGAATCTTAAATAAAAATAATATTATAAAAACTATAATAAGACCACTAAATATATAGGGTATATACTTTTTCATATAATCCACCTCATATTTAGTATATTATAAAAAACTATTGTAAAATCATAAAAATTATTACAATATTACAACAAATTAATAGGATTTATAATTTACTAATTCACTACTGTTCTTTAAATTTAGAACAATAATTCCTGTTACAACTATAATTAAGCCTAGGAAAATATTTAATGTAAAACTTTCTCCCGGAATAAAAACAGCAGAAAGAATTGCCCCAAATATCGGAATAAATAACATATAAATGGAAACCTCTCCAGCCTTATTGTATTTTAATACTCCATACCATAAGGTAAAGGCTGTTGCTGACAAAAATCCACTATATAAAAGTAATACTACTCCTTCAAAATTCCAGACTAAAGTAGATTTCATTCCAATTTTACCAAGTAGAATTAAAAAAATTGAACCTATTATCATTTGAAAACAAGTTGCTACAACAGCATTGGTACTATTTCCTTTAGCCTTCATATATACATGACCAATACTACTAAAAAATGCCGCTAAAAACAGAAAGCCTTCTCCGGTTAGCTTAAAATTAAAATCAAAATTAGAGCCAATGTTTGTTACTATAATTCCAATAAACCCTATTACTATTGCCGCTACCTTATTTCTATTTAATTTGTCATCTTTAAAGACCATTGCTGAAATTAATACTATTAAAAAAGTTGCTGAGGATTGTAATATAGCTGACTTCATACCTGAAGTATTTCCAACTCCAATATAGTAGAAAATATATTGTAATGTTATTTGAAACAAGGCTAAAATAGTTAAAAATTTATAGTTTAGCTTTTTATAATCCACTTTTTCCTTAACGAACAATTTTATATATAGTATTACAAATAGGCCTGATATAAAAAATCTTAAACCTGCAAAATATATTTTTGCAAAATAATCCTCTTGGGGTATTTTAAAAATATCATAACTAATTTTTAAAGCCGGAAAAGCTGACCCCCATAAAAACATTGCAATTAAAATAATTGGAATATAAAATTTTTTCTCTGTAAAAAATCTTTTTGTTTTCATTCTACACCTTCCTACTTATTTAAAAAATTTATTGCTACATCTAGGCTATCTTCCTCAAAGGGTACTAAAATATCAGGCTTTAAAGTATCCTTGCTATTATTTTCATCTGGCCTTATAAAATACTTGTATGAAACTTCAAGGGATAATTTAGTATTTGGTAAATCAAATATCAACATATCTCCATAAGCATTTGGTGCATTTTTACTAGCTTGTCCAATTATAGTTCCAAGTTGTCCATCTTGAACCCAAACTCCAAACATAGTTGCACTACTAAAGGTTTCTATACTTGTTAGAACAACTAAATTTATACTGCTATTTTTTATACTATCACTTAAATTAGCCTTATATTCAATAAAGCCTTCTGCTCTTTTAATATTCTCTGCCTTTTCAGTGTATAGAGGCCCTAATCTAACTAAGGAGCCATATGATGGTGGAGCCATATCCATTGCTTCCAGCAAAAATCTACCAGCCTCACTATTTCCTCCACCATTATGTCTTAAATCTATAATTACTTTGTTTACACCATTATTAACCTGTTCTCTTGTAAAATATAACGCCTTCTCCAGTTCTGAATTTACTGTAAAAGAACGAAAATCTATATATATAATATCATCTAGCATTTTAGTCTTAATAGTATAGTTTGAATTTTTTGTAATTTCTTCAAACCAGTCTATCATAAATAAAGGAAATTCAATTTCCGAGTTATCTTTATTAGAGGTTTTAACCTTTATTTGATCATCAATAATTTCTCCACCGGCTAATTCAATAACTTTACCTTCTCCTGTATATAAGGAATAATTTTCAAATTGTCCAGCCTTATTTTCATAAGCATAGTATTTATCCACTGTTTGTAAAATTTTATCTACAGGAACTCCGGCGATTTCTAAAACCTTTATATCTGTAATATTATTATTCTCATCTAATAGAAATAGTCCTTCATTTGTATATCGCCACTTATTTACAAGGCCCAATGAATTTTCTACAAAATTTAGGCTCATGTGGGCATCACCTAAAACTGCAATATATTTTTTAATTGCATATTTAAAATCTTCCAAGTTATTTATTTTCTTACTTTCTTTTAAAAATTCATTCTTTATTTTTTCATATTTCGACAAATTTTCACCTTTAATAAAGAAAGGATGATTTTCTTCAACAGTCTTTACTAAATAAGTAGCATCTTCAAAATATTTAGTTTCTATATTCTTTTCTGAACAACCGGTTAAAATAAATACCAATATTATAAAAATCAAGCTATACTTCTTTCTCATACCAGCCTCCTAAGACTACCTATCTTATATTCTAATTGATAAAGAGAAAAAGACCAAGAAGCATGATATTGCACCTGTAATATTATATTTCCTGTAATATTATATTTCCTATAATCTTATAGTTTGTACTGGATATTTGAAGCTAATTACTCTGTGAAAAATATCAACAAAAACCATCAGATAAATTCACATTTACCTGATGGTTTTAATAACTTATAAATGAATAAAATATATTAATACCTTTAGTATTAGCTTTCTAATTAATTATCTAAACTTATTTTTATCTTCTCTCTCTTTTCATATTCAACACGAACATTCCAAGAACTACCAGTACTAAACCTACTATTATATTAATTGTAATTCTTTCTCCCGGTAAAAATAAGGCTGATAATATTGTTCCAAATATTGGAATAAATAATCTATAAACAGATACTTCCCCTGCCTTATTATATTTTAAAATAGAATACCAAAGAACAAAGGCTGCTGACGATAAAAATCCACTATAGATAAATAGCAATATTCCCTTTCCTGTCCAAAGAAGTTCTGTACTTGTACCAATTCTACCTACTAAAATTAAGATAGATGCCCCAATTAACATCTGTCCTGAAGTTGCAACTACTGGATTCATGTTCTTACCAGCTGCTTTTACATAAATTTGTCCTATACTTCCAAATAATGTGGCAATTAATAAAAACCCTTCACCTGTTAAGGTAAAATTAAAATCAAAGCCGGAAGAAATATTTGTAATTATAATTCCTAAAAATCCTATACCTATTGCCATTAATTTGTTCTTATTGATTTTATCATCTTTAAACATCATTGAAGCAAACAATACTATAAAAAAAGTTGACGCTGATTGAATTATTGCAGACTTCATACCAGAAGTGTTTCCAACACCTATATAATAAAATGTATATTGAAAAGTAATTTGTATTAATCCTAGTATTGTTAAAAATTTATAGTCTAATTTTTTAAAATCAATTTTTTCCTTTAAGAAAATCTTTCCAAAAATTGTTACCATTACACCTGATAAGAAAAATCTTAATCCTGCAAAGTATATTTTCGCAAAATAATCTCCCTGTGGTATTCCAAATTCTATATAACTTAATTTAATAATGGGAAAAGCAGAGCCCCATAAAAACATACAGAATAATATTATTGGAATATAAAATTTCTTCTCTTTAAATAATCTATCCATCTATATCCTCCATTAATTATTTTTATAATTGTCCCATAAATACATACCCATATTTTCCTACATAGAGCTAATATAATTAATTCTTATTTACAATTATTTTTATCATGTTAACTAATTATTTATAGGCTGCTAGTATTTATAAAAACAAATTTTGATAATCATTATATATACTCTATCATTAAACAAATTTATTAAAAAGTGCTGGCATCAAAAAAGATCAAGAAGTTAACCTTCCTGATCTTACTATTAAATTTTCTTATTGGCTTTTTCTACAGATACTTTAGAACCTTTTATGTGCTTGTTATTTAGTTTTTTAACTACCTTATCAGCTACCTTATTGTCTACATCTACAAAGGTAAATTTATCGTAAATATCTATATCTCCAACTTCTTTTGCAGCAATTCCGGCATCATTACATAAGGCTGAAAGTATATGCTTTTGAGAAACTCCCTTTCTTTTTCCTGTGTTAAGGAAAAGTCTTGTAGAGTTCTTTAACTTTCTATTTGGTTTTCTTTCTGCTCTTCCATCTTTTCCACGACGATCCCTTCTGTCTCTTCTGTCGTCTTTTCTTCCTCTTTCTCTGCCAAAAGAAGCCTTTTTATTATTGTCTACACTGTCTATTTCCTGATGTCCTTCTAGTCGATTATCTCTCATATAAAGCTTTAATAGTGCCGCTGCTATGTGATTTGAGCTATAATCTTCACTTTCTAAAAGACCGATTATTTCTATTTGTTTTTCTAAATTTCCATTATCAAGAATTTTTCTAAGCATTTCTACAATTTTAGATGATTGTTTTGCCTCTATATCCTTTAACGTTGGTAAAGCTCTTCTTTCTATTGAAGTCTTAGTGTACTTTTCAATTTCTCTTAAGGTACTATAATCCCTACTTGTTACAAAACTTATAGCTGTACCTTCTCTACCAGCTCTAGCAGTTCTTCCAATTCTATGAACATAATATTCATTGTCCTGTGGCATATCGTAGTTAACAACTAAATCTACATCATCAACATCAATACCCCTTGCTGCTACATCTGTTGCTACTAGAATATCTATTGTTCCTTTTCTGAACTTATTCATAACAACATCTCTTTGCACTTGCTTTAAATCGCCATGTAATCCATCGGCAAAATAGCCTCTACCCTGTAACTCCCCTGTAAGTTCATCTACCATTTTTTTAGTATTACAAAAAACTACAGTTAATTTTGGATTATAAATATCTAAAACTCTAGATAATACTTCTATTTTTATATTATTCTTCAATTCATAATAAAACTGAGTTACTTTAGGTACTGTTAATTCCTTATTTACCACTTTTACAATTTTAGGTTCATTTTGGAATTTCTTTGCAAATTTCATCATTTCTTTATCCATTGTTGCTGAGAAGAACAATGATTGTCTATGATCAGATACACTGCTTAAGATTAATTCTATATCGTCCCTAAAACCCATGTCAAACATTTCATCAGCTTCATCTAATACAAATATATTTACATCATCCAATTTTAATGTTTTTCTTTTTATATGATCTATTACTCTACCAGGTGTTCCTATAACTACTTGAACTCCCTTTTTTAACGCTCTTAATTGTCTTTCAATTGGTTGCCCACCATATATAGGCAATACTCTTAAATCTTTCTTATATTTCGCTAATTTTGAAATTTCTTCAGATACTTGAATACATAATTCTCTTGTTGGACAAAGTACAATTGCTTGAACTTTATTTAATTTCGAATCAACTTTTTCGACAATAGGAATCCCAAAAGCGGCTGTTTTTCCTGTTCCTGTTTGAGCTTGACCAATTACGTCTTCTCCTTCCATCAAATAAGGTATAGCTTGAGCTTGTATTGGGGAGAATTCTTCAAATCCCATATCGGAAACAGCTTTTATTACCTCTTTTGATAGGTTAAAATCTTCAATTTTCTTTTCTGTCATTAAGTATTTTTTACCTCTTTCTATTTTTTGTCCTCGTATAATATATCACTAATAATAGCTAATTACAAATGAATATGACTATATTATTAAAAAAACATAAAAAAAGAAGGTTTATTTACCTTCTAATGTAATTCTTTTTTAGAAACCCAAATTTCTTCATCGGGTTTAATAACGAGTACATCAATATTTCCACCAACTGTTTTTACAACATTTGTAAATCTCATTGTTTTAATTGTAATATCTATAGCAAATCTACAAAAATCTATAGCATCTTGTAAATTAAAAAACTGAAAGGGAATGTCCAGTTGTGGAAAAACAAACTTATTGTTGCCATTTACTTCCGTTTCATTAAATAATTTAGAGAAATAAATAGTTTCTCCATCCCATGTAGCTCCTGCTATTTCCTTTCCAAAATCTTCTCTTTTACCTGTTGCTAAATTAAATCTAACTATTTTCCTATTAAACTCCTTGTCGTAGCCGGCAACATGAAAAGTCGTATCTAAATTATTATTAAATTTATCAAAATACCTAATAATTTTTTCAACAACAATATCCACCTTATCTTCTTCAAAAATTTCTTCATTAATAATTTTTTCTACATGTCCAGAAATAGGTTCGGCAATATTAGTTTCAAAATTCAAAATCGCTGCTGTTCCACAAGCACTAATTCCTATTCCATTTTTTGTAAGAAATAATTTATTAACATTATCACTTAAATTTATTCCAACATTGTTTATTATTTCATCATTTTGTCCTTTACTGGTATTATTGTAGGTAATACGACTATCTGAAGCCATAACAATACCTTCATTACAGTAAGTTGTTATAATAAATGACATTATTCCTCCTAACTAAAACTTTAGTTTTTATTATATTCTTCCCTAAGGGCCAAAGCCTCTTTTGGATAATCAGTTATTATTGCATCTACATTCCTTTTAAAACAATAAATCATATCCTCTTTCTTATTTACTGTCCAAGGCCTTATTTTTTTAGTAATGGTTTTTATAGTTTCATCTTTATTTTTTAACCTTTTAATATTTGGATGTAGTCCTTCAAAAATATTACTATTTTTAAATCTTATCATATTTCGACTTTCTAAATCTATATTTTTTATAAGCCAAGCCTTTTTTGCATTTTTGTCAAATCTGTTAATCTTAATTAGGGATTTTATATTAAAGCTAGAATATATATATGAAAAAGAAAGTTCTTGAGATTTTAAAAATTTAGCTAATTCTCTTTCAATTCCCCAATATCTTGTTTTATCTGTTTTTATTTCAATATTTAAAATACCCTTAAATTCCATATTATTTAAGAGGTTAACAACTTCAGCCAATGTTGGGATTTTTTCATTTTTATAAATTGGATTAAACCAACTACCGGCATCTAGCTTCTTAATTTCTTTTAAAAACATTCTCTTTATAATACCACTTCCATCTGTTGTTCTATCAACAGTTTCATCATGAATTACAATAAGTTCTTTGTCCTTACTTAAATGTACATCTATTTCCACACCATCAGCTCCAATATTTACTGCCTCCCTTATTGAAGCCAATGTATTTTCCGGGTGAGTTCCCTTACTTCCTCTATGAGCAAATATTAAAGTCATAATCTCTCCTATTGCTTATTCCTACAACAATAAACTAAATGGTCATCAATTACTCCTATTGCTTGTAAATAAGAGTATATTATTACTTCTCCTACAAAAGTAAAACCTCTCATTTTCAAATCTGCACTTATTCTTCTTGAAAGGTCCGAACTTGAAGGAACATCTTCTATTTTAGCCCATCTATTAATAACTTGCTTACCATTAGTAAAACTCCAAATATATTTGTCGAAAGTACCAAATTCCTCCTGTACTTCTAAAAATCTTATTGCATTATTTATAGCCGATTCAATTTTCCTCTTATTTCTTACAATCCCCTTGTTATTTAAAAGTTCTTCTCTTTTTTTCATACTATATTTTGCTACTATACTAGGTTCAAAATTATCAAAAGCCTTTTTATATTCATTTCTCTTATTTAAAATAATTGACCAACTAAGTCCAGCCTGTGCACCTTCTAGTATTAACATCTCAAAAAGATACCTATCATCATGATTGGGAATACCCCATTCATTGTCGTGGTATTCCCTTTCAACTTTAGAACCTTCTGCCCAATCACAAATTCTATTTTCTCTTGACATTATTTTTTCTTTCCAAATGTATAAAATTCATCTACTAAGGGTTTCATATCTTCATCAGTAACAACATAGCTTATTCCTACCTTGTGTTCTGTTAATTCAATTAATTCTCTAGCCTTATCCTTACCAAAAGCACCACATAACTCAAAGTCTTCTACCCCTTCTTCAACAAATTTTAAAACATATTCCTTAGCTTCATTAAAATCTCTTACAGTTTGGACTATTGTCTTAAAATTTTTACTTCCAAACTCCACCCTATCAGTTTCCGGATTATAGATTTTTCCCATTATTAGCGTAACGGATTTTTTCATTTTTACACCTCTTTCAAAATCAATCTTTTATATTAACCCTTTCTTACTTCAATTGTTAAATGTTCTAATACAATTTTAGTAATCTTTTACCTATATTACTTATACCCCTATATATAATAAAAAGAAATAACTGAAAATAATCAAATAATTCCATATATAATACATATAGTTTTTTCAAACTATCTTATTATGGTATACTCCTATAATAGGATTTTATTAAAAGAATTTATTATTTAACAAGGAGTAAATATGCAACTTATAAAATTAATCTATAGCTATTTTGTATTTATAAATATATTAACCTTTGTTTTTTATGGAGTAGATAAATACAAAGCTAGTAAAAATCAATATAGAATATCTGAATTTTTCCTTTTATCATTAGTAGTCATTGGAGGTTTTTTAGGCAGTTCCTTTGGAATGCTGTTATTTAAACATAAACTATCTAAAAAGAAATTTATCACTACTATAATAGTATCTACAGTATTCTACATGCTATTACTTGGAGCCTATATTTTTAACCTAAAATTTTTTTAATAATTTTAAACTTTTTTTCTGTATAAGGTGGATATCTTAAAAAATTTGATAATCCACTTTTAGATACAACAAGTCCGGTTTCATGGGTAAAAGTGTCAATACTGTATTTACCATGGTAGTTTCCCAATCCACTTCCTCCTACTCCACCAAAAGGTAATTTAATTTCAGACACATGTACAATAACATCATTTATACAAGCACCACCAAAGTTCAAATAATTTACAAGTTTTTTTATATTTTCATTTTTATTACTAAAAATATATAAGGCTAAAGGACTTGGTTTAGTTTTAACTTTACCAATTACATCATCAAGATTTTCATACTCAATAATTGGTAAAATAGGGCCGAATATTTCATCTTCCATAATTTCATCATTAAAGCTTGCATTAGTTAAAATTGTTGGCATAAAAGTTCTATTTTCAAGGTTAAATTCCCCGCCATAAATATCATTTCTACCATTAATTAAGGAAGCCAATTGGCCTACTTTTTCCTCTGTAATTATTTTCGTTAAATTCTCCCTATTACTATAATTTAACTTAATTTCCCTTTTAAATAATTCAATAAATTCTTCCTTTCTTTTCTTATGTAGGAAAACATAATCCGGTGCTACACAGGTTTGACCTGAATTTAAAAATTTCCCCCAGGCAATTTTTTTAACAGCATCTTTTATTTTAGCTGTTTCATCAACTATACAGGGACTTTTCCCTCCTAGCTCTAAAACAACCGGTGCCAAATTTTCTGCTGCTTTGCCATATATAATTTCTCCCACTTTTCTACTGCCAGTAAAAAAATAAAAATCATATTTTTCATCTAAAATTTCATTATGAGAAAATTCCTCAGCAAAATATAGTAACTCCTTTGGAAGAACATTAGTAATTTCTTTAATAATATTATTGGTTTGAGGTACTTTTCTTGAAGTTTTTAATATAACTGTATTTCCTGCAGCTATAGCACCTATTGTAGGAATCATAGCAAGTTGGAAGGGGTAATTCCATGGTGATTGTACTAAAACTTGCCCAAAAGGTTTTTTTAATACTATTCCCTTGCCTGGTAAAATATTTAATGATGTACCTGTGTTTTTTATAGTAACTAGCTTGTATAGGTTCTTTATTAAATATTCCAATTCTCCAATAACAACTTGAACTTCCGTTAAAAAACTCTCATAACTATGTTTTCCTAAATCTTCTTTTATTGCCTTTAAAATATCGTCTTGAGAATTTTTAATTTTATCCCTTAATTTTTTTAAATAATCTATTCTTTGATTAACACTTAATAAACTTCCAGAGTTGTAGAACTCTTTTTGTAACCTTATAATTTCTAATAAATTCATCTTACACCTCATTATATAATTACCCCTATTATAATCGAATAATATTTCCCCTTCATTAATAACACAAAAAAAGATAATATTTTTTGACATATCAAAAAATATTATCTCTTTTTTAGAACCTATTTAATTATCTATTACCTAGTACATAGTCCATAACAACATCTGGTATATTGTTACATCTAGACAATAATATTGGATAGCCATTCTTTGCTGCATATGGTACTCCAACTATAGCATCTGGGAATACTTCTCCACTTGCTATTACTACATGTTTTGGTTTTACATATACTTGTTCTGCTATTAATACTGAAGTTTCGTACCTGTCAGCACCAGCTATTCTATTTACTTCTGCATATTTTCTAACTTCTTTTTCTACAGCTTCTGATACCGACTTACTTCCTCCACCTATTGTTACCTTAGTTAATTTCCAGTCCTCTATTGTTTTTGCTGTGCTTGTTGGTAATTGGCCTGGTTTTGTTAATAGGATTGGCATATTTTTTTCTACACCCATGCTAGTCATAGCTATTGCATCTGGGAAGTATGTTCCATCTACTAGTATTGCTTCTGTCTTACTTCCTGTTAAAGCTCTTACTCGGTTTCCTACAAGAATTGCTGTATCGTATCTGTCTGGTCCACCAATTCTTTCTACAGTGTAGTTAGCCAATTCTTTTTCCACCTTTTCAGATATTGAAGCATTTCCACCTATTAATATTACCTTAGTCGCTCCAAGTCTATTTATTTCAGCTTTTACTTCTGCTGGAATATTATCTTTTCTTGTTAACATTATTGGTGCGTCAAGTTTATTTGCAAGTACTGTTGCAGTTAATTCATCTGTATATCTTTCTCCACTTGCTAGTAATACTATATTGGATTTGTCATATTCTTTTGATACTGCTACTGATGTACTGTAACGGTCTTTACCAGATAGTCTGTATTGTACAAAGTCAATTAATTGACTTTCTACTCTTTCAGTTAAAGTAGCTCTACCACCTACTAGGGTTATTTCCTTTATTGTTGATGTTGGTCTTTCTGGTTTCGTTGGTTCTGTTGGTTCTGTTGGTTCTGTTGGGATTTTTGGTACATCTGCTTCTTTTTTTATTGGCAATTCTAAGGCCTTATCATATTTTCTTTCTTCATAATGCATGTATGACTTTTGTCCATCATCATCTTTGTAAATATTAGAAGTATACAAATATGGTGTTAATATTATTTTATCTCCAGTAGAATTTAAACAATCTGTAAAATCCAAAGGTAAATTAACCTCTGTTTCAAATCCTAATATTTCACCAGGCTTTAAAGTTTTTAGTAAGATATTATCTTGCCCTAAATCTTTCGGTAAATCAAATGTTACATCGGGTTTGCCACCTGTTACAATAGGATTTTTTACAACTTTCTTTTCACCAAAATCTACTCCTGAAACTAGCCTTGTATTAGGTAAATTTTCACTGGTATTTTTAATCTCTACTTTTAACTTAATTTTTTCTCCTGGCTCATAACTTTCTTTTGGTTCCAATACTATTAAAGAAATATCTGACGATTCCAAATATAAGAAATTAACTGGATAATTCTTTTGAGGTCTTTCATTTACTCCAATCAATTGTAAATCATCTGTATGCCATTCCGCCTCACCTTGTAATGTTATGTATGGATTTACCATTGATTCATCCAAAATATTATAAGTAAAATTGACTGTTCCTTTATGAGATAATCTATTTATATACTCGCCATAATCTGGGTTTCCCTTATTATTTAACAATTCAAAATAAATATTGCAAAATTTAATTTTATTCCAATTACTCTTTTCTTTTTCTAATTCTTTTTGAATATCTTCTCTTCTAATAATGAAGTTTTGCTCTTCACTGGGTTTATATATTTTATCTTCCACGCCTACCCCAGTAAAAGCGTTATCTAACATCATTCTTCCTGATAACCTTACTCCATTGTTTATCCAATTATTATCTTTATATTTTTCTACAGTTATCTCAGGAACTTCAATTTTTTTTAATTGCTGTGCATTATATTTTCCATTTTCAAAACTATTTACTTTTATGCAATAATCCATTCCTATACCTGTTTCTATATTTTCAAATCCAAAATTATCGATCTGAAAAGTTATTTCATCTCCTATTCTCGGAATAAAGCTAGATGGTATTATTGTTATTTCTGTCGGTTCCTTTGGCAAATTATTATCTGCCTTAGCAATATTAAAATTCATTACTATTGTTAAAACAAATATTACCAACAAAACTTTTTTTCCCATTATTCTATGTTTCATAATCTTCCCCTTTTCAACATATATAATTAAATTTTTTTATGCATTTAGAATAGTATCAGATACATTTTAGAATTTCAATCAAGTATATTAATAACATTTATTTTAGTAGATATATATTTTGTTATATATTAAACATCATATATCTTAATAATTTTTCATATTACTTTTATAATAAATAGTAATTAAAATTTCACAAAAAAACCGACTATCAAGTATTAGTGGCTCTATAATTTATAGTGTTGATGGAAATAAATCCATTAGCACTATTTTTTATTGGAATATAAAAGAATAGACAAATTATTCACTTTTCCTATAAAATATATGCTACCACACAAAATATAAAGGA
>NZ_JBASWB010000051.1:0-3240 GCF_049276255.1 Miniphocaeibacter sp. | reverse complement strand
TTTAGACGACCTAGCTTCTTTTGAATAGAAAGGAGAATATATGAGTAATAATAATAAGTCCAATTTTCCAAAAGGATTTAAACCTAATTCTGTTACAATTCTTTTACTAGGACTTTTATTATGGGCTACAGTAATGTCTTTTGTTACACCGCTTTTTACCGGGCAAACTGTTACGGAAGTAAAATATAGCGATTTTTGGAAAATGCTACAAGCAGGTTCTGTTATTGAAGTAGAGTTAGACGATCCTTTAACTTTCACTGCAAAAGACTCAAAGGGTGTGGAGAAAAATTATAAAACTCCATACAATGCATATATACAAGATGCAGACTTACAACCTGTTTTAAAGGAAAAAGAAGTAGCATATAAGGCTAGAACTTCAAATTTCTTTACTGAAACTTTACTTCCTAATATATTATCTATTGTCCTGATGTTTGCACTACTTTCCTTGCTTATGAGAAGCCTTACTAAGAGAATGGGCGGAAACTCAATGAGCTTTGGGAAATCAAATGCAAAGGTATATGTACAATCAAAGCCGGGAAAAAGTTTTAAAGACGTAGCGGGACAAGATGAAGCCAAAGAAGACTTGTCCGAAATTGTAGATTTTCTACATGATCCAAAAAAATATAGCGAAATAGGAGCTGTTTTACCAAAGGGAGTACTTTTAGTTGGCCCTCCTGGTACTGGGAAAACCCTACTAGCTCAAGCTGTTGCAGGTGAAGCCAATGTGCCGTTTTTCTCAATGTCAGGCTCAGAATTCGTTGAGTTGTTTGTAGGTATGGGTGCTTCAAAGGTTAGAGATTTATTTAAACAAGCAAAGGAAAAAGCTCCTTGTATTGTTTTTATAGATGAAATAGATGCTATAGGTAAAAAAAGAGATTCCCATGGTATAAGTGGTAATGACGAAAGGGAACAAACATTAAACCAGCTTTTAAATGAAATGGACGGTTTTGAAGGAAATACTGGAGTTGTTATTTTAGGAGCTACTAATAGACCTGAAATTCTAGACCCGGCACTTACAAGACCTGGTCGTTTTGACAGAAGAATTCCTGTTGAATTACCTGATTTAGCTGGAAGGGAAGCTATTTTAAAAGTTCATGCTAAAAAAATTAAAGTACACCCTAATGTAGATTTTAAACCTATTGCTTTAATGACTGCAGGAGCCTCAGGTGCTCAATTAGCCAATATTATTAACGAAGCTGCTTTAAGAGCTGTTAAGTTTAATAGAAAGTTAGTTGCACAAGAAGATCTACAAGAATCTGTTGAAGTTGTTATTGCAGGTCAGCAAAAAAAAGGTATGGTTATTTCTCCAAAAGAGAAAGAACTTATTGCTTATCATGAAGTTGGTCACGCTTTAGTTGCAGCAATGCAAACTCATTCTGCACCAGTTACAAAAATTACGATTATTCCAAGAACATCAGGCGCATTAGGCTATACTATGCAAGTGGATGAAGAGGAAAAGTTCCTTATGAGTAAAGACGACATCTTCACTAAAATTGTTACCTATACAGGTGGTAGAACTGCTGAAGAATTAATTTTCAACACTAAAACAACAGGCGCTGCAAATGATATTGAAATGGCAACTAGACTTGCTAGAGCTATGATTACTCAATATGGTATGACAGACGAGTTCGGTATGGTAGCTTTGGATACACAACAATCAATGTATCTTGATGGTGGTACTACTAGTAGTGCTTCACCTGAAAAAGCGGCTGAGATCGATAATATGATTGAAAAAATCATGAAAGACGCACAAGCAAAAGCCAGAAAGATATTAACTGAAAATATTGATAAACTTCATGAAATATCAAGATATTTAATAGAAAAAGAAACCATTACTGGAGACGAGTTTATGAATATTTTGGATTTAAAAGACGAAGAAGAAACAAATTCCAATGTTAATGAAAATACAAGTGAAAATAATACCGAAAATCTGAATAAAGATGAAATAGATAGTGATTCAAAAGACGATTTTAATTTAGATGATTGGGAAAATTTAGACGTTTAATTAAAAAAGGAAAGGCTAAAAATACGCCTTTCCTTTTTCTTATGTAACCTTCCCCTTCACTATATATTAAACCATATACAATATATTTTGCAAATATATTTCGAATATATATTATTTTTGTTTTAATTTATTCCAGTTTTTTTGACCACTTTTTAATATATTAGCTTCCCTTTCATTTCTTACTAAATACTTTGTTATTTCCCTTCTTTTTGTATGACCATTTAAATTTTCATCTACTACTATTATTGGGTTTGTACCTTTAAATTCATATTCACCGGAAGCTATTACTATATACTGTGTTTTTTCACTGCTGTCAAAATATTCCATAACTATATTCCAAGATTTTTTTAATTCTTTAGTCCATTTGAGTGGCTTTACTATTTTAAATACTCCTGTCATATTATAAATATTGGGAATTTCTTTTTTACTAGATTCATTTTCTTTAAATCCATTTAGTTTGTTTTTCTTTATTATGTTAGGATAATCTTTAAAAGCTAGATTCATGTCTAAACCATTACCAGCTTTTCCTATACCGGTAAATTCTCCCTTATTTGAATATTGCCAAATTCCGGTGTTTTCATCTACATAAGATGATTTTTTATTTGTACTATATGTCCAATGGGCTACCCATTTATCAAATTCTTTTAAGCTTCTTCCCTTATATTTGTATGAATAGTCAAATTCATTGCTAAACCAAGACCCCATTGTATACAGACCGGTATAGTAACCTTCTTTTTCTAATTTATCCATAAAGGCTATTGCAATTTCCGTTTTAGTTTTTCTACTTAAACCTGCTTGTGAAGGGTCTTCAAAGTCCAACCAAATCGGATATTCAAATTTTTTCCCTTTAATATTGTTAAGAAGGTTTTTTACTTCATTTAATGCTCCTGTAACCGTCTTAGAATACAAATACCAGTAAGCGCCTACCGACATGCTGTATTTTTTACATTGCTCATAAATTGCATTAAATTTACCGTCTAGCGGTGTTACTCCACTACCAGCTTTTATTATTGCAAAATCCAGTCCATTAACCTTTGCTTTCTTAATATCCGACATATTATTCCAATTAGATAAATCTACTCCTATTTTCATCATTTTTTACCTCCTATTTATATATTTAGGAAGGTAAGTTTTTTTACTAAGACAAAAAAAGAAGTGAAATAAAATTCACTTCTTTAGTTTATTGATAGTCTTCCCCTATTAAGTAATTGTAAAAGGCTTTGTTACAATATATT
>NZ_JBASWB010000050.1:0-21660 GCF_049276255.1 Miniphocaeibacter sp. | reverse complement strand
GATATAGAAGCATTTCCACCTATTAATATTACCTTAGTCGCTCCAAGTCTGTTAATTTCAGCTTTTACTTCTGCTGGAACAGCATCTTTTCTTGTTAACATTATTGGTGCACCTAGTTTATTTGCAAGTACTGTTGCAGTTAATTCATCTGTATATTTTTCTCCACTTGCTAGTAATACTATATTGGATTTGCTATATTCTTTTGCTACATCTACTGATGTACCATAACGGTCTTTACCAGATAGTCTGTATTGTACAAAGTCTGCTAATTGACGTTCTACATTTTCAGTTAATGTTGCTCTACCACCTACTAAGGTTATTTCCTTAATTGTTGGTGGTGGTATAACTGATGGTTCACTTGGTTCTTCTGGACTACTATATGTGTTGGTTACTGTAAAGTTCAAGTCTTTTCCAGTTACTGCTCCTTCTGGACTTATTGTTGCTGTGTAGTTTTCTGGTACTGTTGATTCTTCTACATAGTATTGATATTCTCTTCCTTCTTTATCGTGTTTTGCTAGGTCTTTAAAAGTTTCACTAGTCTTGTCTTTCGTTACTTTAAATTCTTCTTTAAAGTCTTCATCTAGCATTTCTTTTTCTTGACCATTTTCTTCTACTACTACTTTTCTTAGTAGATTAATAGTTGTATCTGTTTCTTTTCCACCTTCCCAAACTTTGTTGATTGTTACTTTTACTTCGTTTGGATCTTCGGTTCCACCAGCTCTACTATTTATAACAGTAACTTTTGCTTCATTTTCTGTTCCCTGTTCAGTTTTATTTGTTAAAACAATTTTTGCAGGTGCTGTTGTTGCATCAGCTTCCCCTACTTTATAAGTTGCTACATAGCCATTAGCATTTGTTTCTGTAATAGTATATTCACCATAGTATAGACCGGTTAATTCTACTTTTTCTCCTGCCTTTATATCTACTGTTTTTTCGTAGCCATATGGTCCTGTTACTTTTACTTCAAATACCGCTTGAGCTGATATACTTCTTTTTGCTCTTGCTGTTTCTAATTCATTATTTAGTACTTTGTTTATGGTAAGTTTTCCATCACCTTTTCTAACTGTATTGGTGATTGTGTTATCTGTAAAGTTATATTCACCTAAAGTCCAGTTCTCGTTTGTATTTTCATCTTTATTTGCAAAGTCTTCTTTTACAAAGTAGGTGTATTCATTACCATTACTATCTGTCTTATCTAAGTTATCCCATTTTGCTGTTAGGGTTGTTCCATCTACTTTCTTTACGTCTGCGCCTGTTACTAATTCTTCAGTACCTTCTCCAACTTTTCTATACAGGGTAAATTCCATTTCTGGACGAATTACTTCTTCGTCACCATCCCAAACTTTAGTTGCTGTAAATTCACCTTGTGGTGATGTATAAGTGTTGGTTACTGTAAAGTTTTTCTCATTAACATTATCTGTATTTTCTACCTCTTTAATTACTGATGTGTAATTATCAATTTTTCCTTCAACTATAGTATATTTTATTTCCTTACCTTTTTCATTCTTTGGTAATTTTGTCCATATCAGTTCAGAATTTCCTTCAGTCAATACTTTTTGACTATCTGGGACTTCTGTTATTTCTCCACCTTCAACCTGCTTGTTTAATTTAAAAGTAATGTCAGGTTTTTTCGTTGGTCCACCTAGCCATTCTTTTGTTAATTTTATATTTACGGTTTCTGGAATATGATAATTAGTTAAATTAAACTTATCAACAGTATAGGTATATCCTTCAATTCTAACTTCTGCTAAACTATATCCTATTTCCCTACCATTCTTATATTTAGGAAGTCCTTCCCAGCTATATTTCCAATTACCTTCTTCGTCAGGTCTTACAATCGCCGGGTTATCATCTCTTTCAACTTTAATTGCATTACCATCGAGTAATAATACTGCTATTTCTTTCGGTCTTATACCATCTTGATTATCATTGTCATGCCAAGTTTTAGTCCCTGATATATTTATTGTTTCTGGAGTATGTGAATTGATTATAGTAAATATATTTTCTTTATTGGTAATGCTAGTTGTGTAACCTTCTACCTTTTCTTCTATTACAGTATAATTTATTTCCTTACCATTTTTATATTTTGGAAGTCCTGTCCAACTATATTTCCAATTGCCTTCTACATCTTCTTTTACAGTTAATGTTTTATTCTCTAGTTTTATTCCATCTGCCAACAGATTTACTGTAATGCTTTCTGGCCTTAAACCGTCTTGATTATTGTTATCTTCCCATATTTTCATCCCTGAAATATCTATAGTTTTTGGAGTATATTTATTTACTATATTATAGTTTTCTGAATTATATTCTGGACTATAATTTAAAACCTCTTCTTCTTTAACACTATATTTTATTTCCTTACCATTCTTATATTTTGGAAGTCCTATCCAACTATATTTCCAATTACCATCTTTATCAGGCTTTACTTCTATTGGATTTGTTAAATCTTCTTTTTGAACTACTGGCTCTCCATCTGCCAATAATTTTACTTTTATACTCTCAGGTCTGTTTCCTTCAGCATTATCATTGTCATCCCAAGTTTTGATACCTGAAATATCTATAGTTTTTGGAGTATAGGTATTAGTTATGGTAATCAAGCCACTTGTTGGTGATTTTTCTTGAGTGGTCTTATATCCCTCCGGAACATTTTTTTCCTTAACAGTATAGTTAATAGGTTCTCCTTCATGGTTTTTTGGCAAATTAGACCAGCTATAAAACCAACTTGTTTTTGCTGTTAATTTCACAGAGTCCTTTAAATCTCCATTTGCATATAGCTCAACTTCCACTTCTTCTGGTCTAGTTCCATCTTGATTATCTCCATCTTGCCAACTTTTAACTATATCCACATTTATCTGTTCAGGATTATATGTGTTTATTAAAGAACCACCGGTTATATATTCTGGAGTGTATCCATCTACTTCTTTCTCCCTTACAGAATATAGTATTTCTTTTCCATCTTCCATTGCAGGTAAGTTTTCAAAACTATAAGCCCATATATTTTTTTCTAAATCTGTAGCTGTTTTTTCTGTTACAACTTGCTCTTTACCTTCTACTTTTTTCGCCTCAGATTCTCCAACGGTCTTATATAGCTCTATAGTAATACTTTCCGGTCGTTTTTTATCTCTATTATTATCATCATTCCAAGTCTTAGTAGCCTCTATGTCTATAGTTTTTGGAACATGTTTATTTGTAATAGTTATAGTTTTTTCTGTATTTGTATCATTATATTCTTTTTTGTAAACAGGATCTTCATATCCTACGCAACTGGTTAACTCTTCAACGTCATATTGTATTTTAGAGCCGTCGGACTTATATTTCTGCAATTTGTCTTTCCAGTTATATGTCCAGCTATTACTATTATTTAATACTATTGGTTCCCCTACTTTTTCACCATCTGCTGTTAATTGAATTTTAACTTCCTTTGGTCTCAACCCATCTTGGTTATTCTCATCATCCCAAACTTTTTTTATAGTTAGATTTAAATATTGGTCATCTGCTTTTGGCGTATTAGTAACCACTATCTCAGTTTTTTTATTACTTATTGATAGTGAAACTTTACCATTTTCAGGTGAATAAGTTGGTTCAAAACCATGAGATTCTATTTCTTTTACCGTATATTCCCCATAAGATAAATTGCTAAAAGTAAATTCTGTATTGGCTAATAATATAAATATATATTTTCCATCTTCCGTTTTAGTTAAACCTTCTACTCCCTCTAATACACTTGTCCCATCATCTCTTATAGGGCCAATCAGTTCAAATGTAAATATAGGTGGTGTATTACGTTTAAATCTATTTTGATCAGATATCGGTGCAAATACTTTTTTTACTGTTAATTCTCCATCTGATTTTTCTGTATTAGTAACTAGTATGTCAGTATTTGGAAACTCTTCATTTTCCCTTATAGTAAAACTCTCATGACTTATTACTGTATTATAATCCTCACTACTATGAGCAGGATCTCCTGTAAATCCTGTTTCAGAAACGGTATAATTATTATTGTATTCAAGCTTTGTTAAAACTTTTTTATCTCCTGCTTTTAAATTATACTTACTATCTCCAACTGTTATTTCAAATATTCTATTGTCATTTTCTCCTGATAAAATATTTCCATAACTATCTATAAGTTTTTTCTCTATTGTTATAATAGTGGGCTTTACTTTAGGAGAAACAAATATTTCCTTATTTGTCTCATTATTAATATTTGTATATTCTAATATGGTATCTCCATTAGTAGGATACCTTCCATCTTCATCAGGTCTTGCAGTTAATATGTCATCATCAATTTCTACCCTATATTTTAATTCTGCATATTTTATATCAGATCCTGGCTTAATAGATTGTGTCAAGGTACCCATATTCCAATCTATGGTCTTTGTAACTTCATTATATTCATATGTTCCTTGACTTACTGTAATATTTTCTGCCGGACCAATTACTATAAAACCTTGCCCCATAGGATCTGTAACTTTTCCATTTTTTACAGCAGCAGCAATTTCTCCGCCTATCTCTCCAAAAATTGTACTCAGATCCTCAGGATTAGCTGTATAGGCTTTTCCCGGACTTGCCATTTCATTTAGAATATATTCCCCAACTTCTTCTACTTCTAAAGCTATAGTATAGAGTAGATAATTATCACTTTTAGCAAAACCAGCTTCTGCTATGGCACTATTGCCATGATTGTAATAATAAATATTTCTATTTTCATTATCTTCTTCAAAAGAGTTTCTCAATACCTTTCCAGTTCCAACTGTTTTCTCATAGTCAAACTGTTCTTTAGGAATTGTTTTAATCGTTTCATAAGCGTCAAATTCTACATAGTTTGGGAATATCCAACCAATGTCTATAACGGTTTTACCAAACCATTCAGTATATGTTCTAGGATTATGGATTTTATAACTATAAGTTGGTACCCCATCAGATAAAAGTACTATATTTTTTATATCTGCATCAGAATTGGCTAATATTGCCTCTGCTTGGCGAATTCCTGCTTGTGTAAATGTTCCACCTCTAGCATTCAAATTATTAATAGCTCTTAGAACCACGTTTTTATTATTTGTAAGTTCTTGATTTACCCTAACGTTATCCGCAAAGGAAACCACCGCTATTCGAGTTTTTCCATTGCCTGGCAATAATATATTCGTAAAGTTTCTAGCAGCTTCTTTTGCTGCAACCATTCTTCCGTTGTCTTTCATACTTCCTGATCTGTCTATTACAAGAACTATATCTGAAGTTTTTTCTGTATCTCTGCCTTCAACTCTAACAGTTACATCCCAAGTATTTACCTTTCCTGGTACAGGCTCTGCAGTTTTATATGTTTTTACTTCACCTGGTGCCAGTCCGTCTAAATCTCTTTTAACTCTTGTATTTTCAAACGGCATTTCCGGATAAATATCATACTTTATTTCCGGTGCCTCAATTTCCACAGGACCATCTAAATGATCTAGATTGTCACCCATTTCAAATTCTTCGTTAATATTATTAGGAATATTTTCTTCTAAATCTGAAGATACTTTCTCTTCATCTCCAATATGTACCTCTTCTAATTCCTCTTCTTCATCCTTATGTACTTCTTCAATTTCCTCTCCGTCCTCAATGGGTACTTCTTTCAGTTCTTCATCAACACTTTCCTTCCGTTCATTTTCTTCTGTCGTTTCTGTCGTTTCTTTCCTTACTATATTGTCATCAGCATAGGTTTTTGTAAAAAATACATTTAAATTTCCCATTAAGATGGCAATTAATAAAATAAAAGAAATCACTCTTTTGTTTTTCACAATTTACCTCCTTTTGCATTTATAATTCTATTCCTATTAAGTACCATTGTCGTTATACTATATTTTATACACCTTGTTTAAAGTTCAATATAACAATTATCTTAAAATAGTTGTAACTTCTTCTACCTAAACTATTTTATTAATACTAAATACTTAATTTCCCACCCTTATTATTTTGTAACAATTGCCACAATTTCTGTATACTATTAGCTATAAATCATTTCTTTTGCTTGTTTTGTTTTATTATTCTACTTAAGATAACGATTTCAATATCTTATTACATATATCGTAAAATATTAGTTTTTTATGGTCAAATCTTAGGTGATTGTGCCAGGCACAATACTTTTTCCTAATATCATCAACTAAAGCCTATTAATTAGCCTTTCTCTTTTTTAGAAAAATCAATCTATTATAGATTTAAAGTTTAAAAAAGTTTGAAAATTTATAATTCTAATAATAAATCAATAAACATTAATTTAAAATCAATTATTAAAAGTAAAAAAAGTAAAAAACAAAGGAGAGGGTTTCCCCTCTCCTACTATAACTATTAAATTACTTCCAATTTATCTACTATATCAAATAAATAATTTTCTTTTATATCAAAAATCCTACCGGCATCTGTTGCCTTAGAAATTTCCGGATTAATTGGAATTCTACTAAATGTATCTATATTTTCATTTTTTGCTATTTCTTCTATTTTACTTTCTCCAAAAACTGCAATCTCTTTTCCACAGTCAGGACATTTTAAATAGCTCATGTTTTCTACAGCTCCTATAACATCTACATTCATCATAGTAGCCATTTTCACTGCTTTTTTTACAATCATACTAATTAAATCCGATGGTGCTGTTGCAACAACTATTCCATCTATTGGTAATGATTGGAAAATTGTTAATGGTACATCACCTGTTCCCGGTGGCATATCTATAAATAAATAATCTAACTCACCCCAAATAACATCTTGGTAAAACTGTTTTACTACGCCTGCTATAATTGGGCCTCTCCATATTACAGGATCTTCCTCATTTTCCAATATTAAGTTAACACTTATTATTTTTACACCATTCTCGGCAACTTGTGGAATTATTTTACCTTCATTATTTGCATAGGCTTTTTCATGAATTCCAAAGTATTTAGGAATACTTGGACCGGTAATGTCAGCATCTAAAATACCAACCTTATAACCTTTTTTTGCCATTTCAGAAGCTAATAAACTGGTAATTAAAGATTTTCCAACTCCACCCTTACCACTTACTATTCCTATTATTTTCTTTATTTTAGTACTTTCATCAGGTTGTATTAAAAAACTGCTTGGTGCAGTTCTGTCTGAACATGTTTGACTACAATCTGAGCAATTTGAATTACAATCAGCCAAAATTACTCCCCCTTATATAACTGTAATTATAACACAAAATTATATTACATAATGTGATTTTTATCATTAATATTTAATTCCGTAAATTATTTAATACCCATTTATTATTATAAAATCACTATTTAAATAAAAATTGTTTTATAAATTTATAGTAACTAAAAAAAGAGCATTTCTGCTCTTAATTACATACAATATAATTTTTTTCCTCTATTATTAGCGCCGACAACCTTCCGTTATTTATTTTCTTCTCAATAGTAGTTTTACTTTCTAAGGATTTAAAATTTATTCCATTTACTAAGTAAATTTTATTTCCAATAATATTTTTAATAGCAGAAATCTTTATATATGTAGAAGCTCCATCATTTTTACAAATTGGTTTTCTTGTTTTTATTGGTACAAATATATTTTCCTTATTATAAACATAAGGAATATTCTTCTTTATATAAAGATGTTTTTTAATAATTAACCTAACTTGCTCCATATCAAGTAAATCAAACCTTGCCATCTGTTTAAAAATTGTAGAAATCCTCCTGTTATCTTTTACTAGGGAGCCGTCTAGTAAATATATATAAGTAATATTTCCAATTCCATTAACATATTTTGGTTCGAGAGCAATTATATCATCTTTAGAATACATATATCCCTCCAGTGCTTAAATTATATCAGAACATATGTTCGAGGTCAATTTTAAATATTTATTATATATTAATTGTTGTAAATTTCTTAAATTATTATTTTAAGTTACATTAATATAGTATTATGATAATATAAATATAAAGGAGGAAAAAATTATGGAACTTGGTACAAATGCATTGATTAATAGTCCATCATTGTGGGGATTAATACCATTGTTGATTTACATAGTATTAATTTTTATGAATCAATCAAATTTAATGGCTACCTTAGTAGGTATTTTTGCCGGTGCAATTATAACAGGACAAAGCCTAGGTATGATGGCCGATAATTTTGCAACAAGTCTTGGCTCCTCTGTTGCTATTATTGGTTTCATTATTATGTTAGGCTCAGGGTTAGGAAAACTAATGAATCGCTCAGGTATTACAAAAACTCTAGTTTATTGGATAGTTAAAAGAATTGGAGTTGACACTCAATCTAAAGCAAAACTTGTTATTATAATTGTTTCCATTGTAATTTGTGGTTTACTGGGAACATTAGGTGGCGGTAATGCTGTTGTTGCACCAATTATTATTCCAATACTTGCTACAGTTGGAATAACTCCATCGGCTGCATCTTTAATATTAAAAAACGCCGGTGAAGTTGGTCTTATTTGGGGACCATTAACAGGAGTAACAATTATGACCTTAGATGTTACCGGTCTTTCCTATGGACGCTTTATGTTATTTGCGGCAATTCCTTTTGGAGTACTTTGGTTAATTGGTACTTGGATTGGAGCAAATAGAGTGCAAAAACAAACTGTCGGAACTGAAAGTTATGAAATAACAGAAGATATGAAGGTAGAAAATAACCGGTCAACTAAAAGGGAGAATATTGCTACAATAGTATTCCTACTTAGTTTTATAGCCTTGGTTCTTTACGGTATATTGGCAAAACAAGGAACAAGTTACGCTATTTTAGTAATGGTTGTATTAATAGTAGTTGTTTCTATTGTTGGTGGAATTAAGCCAAAAGAAGCGGAAACTGAAGTTATTTCCGGTGTTGCCAGTATGGCGGAACTATTTTTAATATTTGTAACAATAGATGTTCTTTTAAATCTTGTTACAGTAGCCGGTGGATTTGAAGCCTTAGCTAACTTTATAGAAAATGCTTTCAACGGTATCGGAGCTACTTCTGTAATGTTAATTTCCAGTATAACAGGTGGATTAGGAATTGAAGCGGCTGCAGTTTCAGAAATTCAAATAATTTCCGATATGTTTGGTGAAATGGCAAGAAATGCTAAATTACCAATGGAGATGTTTGCTATTTCATTACTTGCTGCAACAAGGCTTACCGGTAGTATTTATCCAACTTCAAATTTAGTTGGACAAATGGGAATAGCTCATTCCAGTAATATGAAAAAAGTATTACAAGGTAACTGGATTAGTATAATTCCGGTTGTAATATTCATAATAGTTTGGGCTTTTGTAGGGGTAAAAATATTATAGGTGAAAATATGAAATATATAGACTTACATTGTGACACTATTCTTCCTCTTATACAACAAGGGGAAAATAGTTCCTTAAGAGAAAACAAAGAACTGGCTTTAGACTTAGTCGGCTTAAAAAAAGCGGAAACAATGGCTCAATGTTTTGCTATTTGGATGCCTGTTGCAGGGGATTTAGCCGGAGTAGAAGTTTCTGAAGAATTAGTTCCTAACGGTAATAATTCCGATATGGCTTATATTGAACTTGCCAGTAAAAGACTAAGAAAAGAAATTTCTGAAAATAATGATTTAATTACATGGGCAAATAATGGAAAAGAAATTGAAATAAATAATAGTAAGGGTTTAATATCTGCCATACTTACTATTGAAGACGGAAGGGCCGTTAATGGTAAAATGGAGAATTTAAAATATTTTCATGATTTGGGAGTTAAAATAATTGCACTAACATGGAATTATGAAAATTGCTTCGGCTTTCCAAATTCAACTGATAAAAATATTATGAACAAGGGTTTAAAGGACTTTGGTATAGAGGCAATTTCCTATATGAATGAACTTGGAATAGTAATAGATGTTTCTCACCTATCCGACGGTGGATTTTGGGATATAGCTAAGCATTCTAAAAAACCCTTTATAGCAACCCATTCAAATTGTCGAGCTTTAGCAGATCATCCAAGAAATCTTACAGACGATATGATTAAGGCTATTGGAAATGCCGGTGGAGTTGTTGGCCTTAACTTCTCTCCAAGATTTTTAAAAAAAGATGGTAACCATTCTTCTATTGACTTAATGGTAGAACACCTTAATCATATGAAAAATATCGGTGGCTTGGACATTCTTGCCATAGGTACGGACTTCGATGGAACTTGGGCCGATATTATGGATATTGAAAGAGCAGAAAATATGCAATTACTATTTGATGCCCTAGAAAAAGACGGTTGGAAGTATAATGAAATGGAGAAATTTGGTTATATTAACGCCTTAAGAATTTTCAACACAAATTAGTAAAAGAGGGTTCTTCCCTCTTTTTTACTTTTCCTATTATATTTCTAAATTCCAGTACTTAGACTACAGGTAATTACTACAAAATAAATACAAAAATATCCTTAAAATAATAGATAAGTCTACTAATTTAAGGATATTTAAAATTTCTATTTAGCTGTTAATATTGTCATAAACTCTTCACCTGAAATAGTTTCATTTTCATAAAGATGTTTAGAAATCTCATCTAACTTCTGTCTATTTTCCAATAAAATAGATTTTGCTTTTTCGTACTGCTCCTTAATTAATCTTACTACCATTTTATCAACTTCTTTTTGAGTATCTGGGGAAGATGCTAATGATGCATCACCACCTAGGTATTGGTTAGTAACTGTTTCAAAGGCTACCATTCCAAATTCTTCACTCATACCAAATCTTGTAATCATGGCTCTGGCTAATTTAGTTGCTTGTTCAATATCGTTAGAAGCTCCTGTAGTAATAGTATTAAATACTATTTCCTCTGCTACCCTACCTCCAACTAAGGTTGTAATTTTATTTTCCAACTCCTCTTTTGAAAGTAAGTTTTTGTCACTTTCTTCAACTTGCATAGTGTAACCTAAAGCTCCTGAAGTTCTTGGTATAATTGTAATTTTTTGAACCGGTGCCGAATTTGTTTGTAAGGCTGCCACTAGAGCATGGCCAACTTCATGGTAGGCAACAATTAGTTTTTCCTTGTCTGAAAGTATGGCATTTTTCTTTTGATAACCGGCAATTACAACTTCAACAGACTCTTCAATATCCTCTTGTTTAACAATATCCCTTCCGTCTCTTACAGCTCGTAAAGCTGCTTCATTTATCATATTAGCCAGTTCTGCCCCTGATGCTCCTGCTGCCATTCTTGCTATAATACTATAGTCAATTCCAGGTTCTGCCTTAATTTTCTTAGCATGTACTTTTAAAATTTCTTCCCTGCCTTTTAAGTCCGGTAGTTCAACAGGTACAGTTCTGTCAAAACGTCCAGGTCTTGTTAATGCCGGGTCTAAGGACTCAGGTCTATTTGTAGCAGCTAGTAAAATTACTCCAGTATTACCTTCAAAACCGTCCATTTCAGCTAGTAATTGGTTTAAGGTCTGTTCTCTTTCATCATTTCCACCAATATTTCCATCACGTTTTTTTCCTATTGCATCTATTTCATCTATAAATACAATACATGGAGCTTTTTCCTTAGCCTGTTTAAATAAATCCCTTACCTTAGAAGCTCCCATACCAACAAACATTTCAACAAATTCAGAACCAGACATAGAGAAAAACGGAACTTTCGATTCACCAGCAACAGCCTTGGCAAGCATAGTTTTACCAGTTCCTGGAGGTCCAACTAAAAGAACTCCTTTTGGCATATTTGCTCCTACCTTAGAATACTTTTTAGGATTGTGTAAATAATCCACTATTTCTTCAAGATTTTCCTTTGCCTCGTCTTGACCTGCAACATCCTTAAAACTTATTCCTTCTTCTGACGGAACATATACCTTTGCATTACTTTTTCCAAAAGTTAAGGCATTTCCCCCACCAGCCTTAGACATAATTTTTTTAGACATATAAGCCCCAAATAAATAAAATATTGCTAAAGGCACAATAAAGGATAGGAAAAAGGATAATATTGGAGATGTTGGTTGTACTATTTTTGCAGAATATTTAGCTCCTGCCTTATAGAGTCTATCGTTTAATTCCGGGTCATTTACTATTCCTGTTTTATAGAAATTCCCGCCCTTATCTGAAAATACTATTTCATTTGATGAAAGCTCTACTTCCTTAATATTACTTTCCTCTGTCATTTTCATAAATGTACCATAGTCTACTTCTTTTACTTTTTGTTCCAAAATTAATGGTTTAATTAAAATATTCAATAACAAAACTACGACTAAGACAATAATATAATAAAATAACAAGGACTTTTTAGGTGATTTTACTTCTTTCATTTATATTCCTCCTCTGAATGCTTTTTATTAAAATTTAACTGATAATTTGAAGCTATTAGAGAATTATATATAACATTTATCATAGAATATAAGGCCATATCTAAGGTAAATTCTGCATATACAATAATACTTTCTAATATTCTTTCGTCTATTTCTTCATTATTATCAAAAAATAAATCATCTATACTTTTTTGAATTTTTACTACTCTCTTATTAAAATCCACTTGTGCCTTAGCAAGCTCCCTTACATATTCCGACTTGCTGTTTTTAGAAGAATTAACTAATTCTTCTTCTAACTGACTATACAAAATTTTAATTTCATCTAATTCTTCTATAATTTCTTCCTGACTGAAAAATTGCATTTCATAAATTCTACTTCTTAACCTATTATATTTTTCGTCTATTTCACATAATTTTGCAGTTAAAAATTCATTAGTAGCATTTACCATAAAGTACTCCTTTCATTGAATTTATAATATCAAGAAGAAGGACCTTTAACCACTATCAATATTTACTGGCTGTAAATACAAAAAGACAAAAGTGTAAAGATTCTTTACACTTTTGTCTTTCTGTAAAACAATTATTTAAAAATTATTAACTTTCCTGTTAATAAATCACAAATTTTTCCTGCTAATTCTTCTATTTCATCCTTATTATTGTCTATGTCACTATTCATAATTAAACCTAAAACACCAAAGGAATAGAATTTTAAAGTTACCTCAAAATCTGAAACAGGTAAATCTAACTTATGACTTTTTTCTAAAAGCACTTTTCCAATATATTTTTTTATAATTTTGGAAATAATAAATTCAAAGTCCTCCCGTCTTTTAGAATTTTTTATATTCAAAAACAAAGGCTTGTATTTTAAGACAAATTCAATAAATAGTATAATAGAGTCCTTCATATTATCTATTTTTCGACTTTTCCTATAAACTTCCTCCATGTTTCTTTCAATAATCCAACTAAATAAGTCATCAAAATCTTCAAAATGGTAGTAAAAACTTTGTCTAGTAATATTACATTTTCCAACAATATCCTTAATAGTTACCTTGTCTATTCCCTTTTCTTCAATTAATTCTTCTGCAGCTAGTGCCAGTACTTCTTTCATATCTATAGCCATAATAATCTCCGTTAAAACTAAATGTTTATTTATTATACCATAAAAGACTTTTTCTGTATTAAATATGACCTACCTACAATTTGTTTTTTAAGGTTTTTATGCTCTTCAGTTTAACGCAGACTGTTCTTACCAAGCTTCTGCCAACCTTGGATAACAGGTTGCCTTTGACCTACCTACAATTTACTTCGTTAATTGGGTGGATAGTTTGATTATAAGTTTTATTTCGTTTTTAATGTTTTTTATGACTTTCATCTTTACGCAGACTGTTCTTGCCAAGCTTCTGCCAACCTTGGATAACAGGTTGCCTTTGACCTACCTACAATTTACTTCGTAAATTGGGTTAGGTCATAAAAAAATACACCCTATCAATAAATGATAAGGGTGCATTAATTTGGGGTCAAAATTATTGTAAGAAAAGTTTCCTTCTCCTTTCATAACTTCTATACTAGAATAACATATTTTAATTAATCTATTATTACAAAAATATTAATTATATCTAACAATATCCTTACAAAATTTTCAAATTCAAACCTAGCTCTATTATTTCCTACAAATAGCTTAAATCTTTATTGTAATATATTGTTTAATCTCTTATATATACTAGGACCTATAGATGATTTTCCACCTACTATAAATATTTTTTCCATTTGGCCTTTTTCTTTTACACCAATAATATATTTTTCCTGTGAACTTGTTAAACTATTTTCATCAGTTAAAATAATAGGTGCGTTTTCAACCTTAGATAAGGATATTGCAGATAATGCATCCGGTGCCTTATAAGCATTTGCAACTATAACTGTGTCTACTACCTTTAATTTCTTGGCAATTTCTAAAGCTGTTTCCTGTCTATTACTTCCGGCTATTCTATTACTTATATTAATATTGGTGTTTTTTAAAACATCATCATCAACTGTTGATTTTCCACCTACTATAAGGGCTGACTTAATATTTAAATCCCTTAATTCTTTTCTTACATGGGATTCTAAATATTTTCCATTTGTTAAAACAATACCCTGCCTATTCTCCCTAGCATAAGGTCCAGCTGACAATGCATCTGCAGCTTTGTCTTCTAAACCATTTGTTATAATAACAGAATTTCCATAAGAAAAATCATTTTTTAACTTTCTAAGAATTTTAGTAGATGTTTCATAACGGTCTTTTCCTGAAATTCTTTCAACATTTTCCTTTCCTAACTTACCTAGTAAATCCTCTATTGATTTTGAAACAGAAGCTCTTCCACCAATAATATATATTTTTTCCCCACCGGACTTTTCAATATAATCTTGTATTTCCTCTTTCATACTATCCGATTTAACCAGTAGAATTGGAGCATTTAATTCATTTGCTAAAGGTCCTGCAGCTAAGGCGTCAGCTGAAATATCGCCATTGGCTATGACAATATTTTCCGTTGTCGGATATGATTTTTTTGCTATTTCTAAAGAAGTTAAAAATCTGTCAGCACCTGCAAGTCTTGTAATTTTTTCACTTTCTTCACTATAAATATCTAGTTTATTAATATTAGTAACGAAATCTCCTGAATAAGACTTAGCTAAAATAATATCACTTTCTTTAATTTCTTTAACTGGAATAGTAAAATTACCCTTATTTAATTTTACAGAATAATTGAAGGATTTTTCTTCTATTGTATCAATAATATATAGGGTAAAATTCCCTTTTGCCCTTCCCTTTATTTTACTATCTCCTACTGAAATAGAATCTACCCTTAAGTCTAAATCCTCTACTGTTTTATTAGTTGGATAACTATCGTAATAAACAAAATCCCCTCTGGTATAGACCCTTACTTCTTCATTATATTTAAAAGAATTGTCAAAAGAAATTATTCCAATACCATTTTCCTTAATAATACCTGTCTTTATTTCTGAATTTTCATAGGTTTTATAATTATGAACATAAGAAGTGAACTCAGTTCCAGGAACACCATAAACCTTTACTTCCTTATTTCCTATTATTGGAGTATCTACAATAATTTTATTAAAAATATGTAAGTCAGTTAAATAGTAGTCCCTTACTTCATTCTTACTTCCTACTTTATAATCTTCACTATGCATACTTCCAAACTGAAAATAGTCGTTGCTAAAACTTCCAATATAATAGTCCGTAGGATTTTTTATAGCAATAGCAGAATTTTTACTAACTTTCTGCATTTGATTTTTAACATTTTTCCCTTCTACTGTTATGGTAAATCTATCAACAACCTTAGCTGGTCCGTGTAAATTAATTTGAAAATCTATCTTATTATCTGCCTTAGAACTATTTGGCAAATATCCAATTACCATAAACATAGCCATAAAAAAAGCTAGAAATTTAAATCTTCTTTTCATATTAATCCTTCCCCTTTCATATTATCTTTAGTATATAATAAATATTAAGACTAAAGTTTACATAATAGTTACTATATAATTACAAAATAGTTAAAATTGCCTTACAATATCCTAACAAAAAAAAGCCATATGACTTAATATCATATAGCTTTAAAAAATTATTTATTTTCTTATTTTTCTGTTTTGGAAGTTTTTGCTTCGTTCTTATCTGTTGTGTTAGTTGAAGTATCTTCTGTTACTGGTTTAGTTTCTTCCATAGGTTTAGTTTCTTCAACTGGGTTAGTAGGTTTTACTTCTTCAGTTTCTTTAACAGGAACTTCTACCTTTAAAGCCCTTAACTCCTTTTCAATATTTGAAGAAACAGAATTTTCTCCACCAACAATAATTATATTTTTAATATTCTTATTGCTAGTTATATAATTTTTTGTTTCTTTAGAAAGTACTTTAGCATTTGTTAATAATATTGCCCCCTTGTTTATACTAGCTACTGGAGCAGAAGCTAAGGCATCAGGATAATCATATCCATGAACAAGAACAATAGTATCAATATCCTTATTTAATTCTTCTTTATATGCTTTAGCTATTTCAACAGCTGTTCCTTCTCTATTAGGGCCTGCATATCTTGTTTTTTCTGAAGTTGATTTTGTAACCCTATTAGTTCCACCAAAAGCTATTGTATGAGCTGAATTAGTATTACCTTTTTCAATTGGAATTAGAGGAATGAACTTATCAAGCTGTGAAACGAAAGGACCTGCAGATAAAGCGTCTGCATAACTACTTCCGTCTATTGCTGCAAATTCAGTCCAGGAAGTATCAATTCCTAAGTGTTTTGCTCTTGCCTTTGCAATTTCTTGAGCTGTATAAGCTTTATTTCTACCAGCTAATCTTTCTACAGTAACACCTGCTTGTTTTAAATTATTTTCAACCTTTGAAGAAACTGTAGCAGTACCACCTAATAAATATATCTTTTCAACTTCTAGTCTTTTAATTTCCTTAGACACAACACTTGGAACATTATTTTTTCCTACTAATAGGATTGGAGCCTCTATTTGAGTTGCTAAAGTTCCTCCAACTAAAGCGTCTTCAAATCTTTCTCCACTTGCAACAACTGCATATTTTGACTTTTTAAATGTTTTTTCACTAGCCACCACAGCTGTTTCATATCTTCCAGAGCCAGCAATTCTTGTTACCTCCATGTTTTTTGTTTCTACCTTGTCGTCTGCTTGAGCAATTGTTGGAATAAAAGAACCACAAATAATAGCTAACGATAATGCCAAGCTTCCAATTCTAAATCTTTTTTTCATTTTCTTTCCCCCTTATTTTTTATTACAAATGTATTATAACAAATGATATTGTCTAATAAATTACAAACCAGTTACTATACGGTTACAAATCGGTTAATTTTACCTTACAATATCCTAACAAAAAACAATATTTTGTTATCTTTTTGTAATCTAGAGTTTTTGCAATAAAAAAACCTTATACCTAATTAAAATTAAGTATAAGGCCTTTCAATAATATAATTATCTAGTTATAGCTTTTAATTCATTTTCAATATTAGAAGAAACGGAATTTTCTCCACCAACAATAATAATATTTTCAATATTTCTATTATTTAAAATATAGTCCCTAGTTTCAGCCGATATTTTTTTACTTTCCGTTAATAAAATCGCTCCATTATTCATACTAGCCACTGGTGCTGATGCTAGTGCATCTGGAAATTTATTACCATTTACAAGAATTATAGTATCAATGTCCTTTTTTAATTGAGTCTTATAAGCGTCTGCAACTTTTATAGCTGTTTCATAACGATTTTTCCCAGCATATCTAATTCTTTCATTATAGCCCTTAGGTACAGAAGATGTTCCACCAAATACCATATAATATGACTTACCAGAACTTATATTTTTCATGTAGGGATATAAATAGGTAACAGGATCCATTTGCCCTACAAAAGGAGCTGCAGCTAAAGCATCGGCAAAATATCCACCATCAACAACAGCATAATAATCTCCAGGAATTATGTATTCAGCAAAATTATATCTTATTTCCTCAATTTTTTTTGCAGTTTCAACTCTATCTGCTCCGTATACCCTTTCGACTTTTGCTCCTGTTTCCTTTAAAATATCTCCCGATTTAGCTGAAACAGTACTTGTACCTCCAAGTAAATATATTTGTTCTACCGATAATCTTTTTATTTCTTCTAACACCTCTGGTGAAACCTTGTTTTGTTCTACTAATAAAATTGGTGCATTTATTTGAGCAGCTAATGTTCCCCCTACTAAAGCATCAGGATAATCTTCACCACTGGCAATAATAACATACTTAGAGTTACTAAAAGTCCTTCTACTTATATTAATAGCCGTTTCATATCGATCTTTACCAGTATATCTTGTAACATTTAAACTACTATTAGCCTTCGATATAATAGGACAAAAACTATTAAAAATTGATAAGGCTAACAATAAACCGATTAATTTTTTTCTCATTCTATCCCCCCCAACTAATATTATACAATATAATCCTAACTATAATAGCAGTTTAAAACAAAAATAGGTGCCCCTGTATATTACAAGAGCACCTATGTTTTATTTTTTACTTTGAATTACCGTTGATAATTCTTGGATACTGTTAGAAAGATTTTCCAACTTGTTTTCAATTCTAGCCAGTAAAAAAACTGTAATTACAATAGGAAAACCAATATTAGCAATATATCCTAAAATCTCTTCCATAATTTCACTCCTTTAAAAAATTAAAAGGAGCAAAGCTCCCTTTAATTAAGCTATATCAAATTCTGTATAAGTAGTTTCTACTAACTTAGCTTCAACTGCCTTATTCATAGTAGCTATTTTCCCTTGTAAAACCTTTGAATCTGCAATATTTAAAATAGCAGCTTTAACAACTTCATCTGTTAAACCAGATTTAATATTATCTACTTTTAACTGCATAGTTTCATCAAAATCATTTGCAAATTTCATCATTATATAACTATTCATCCCTACCTCCTTTCAAAACTTTAATTACCTTAACCTAAAATAGCTTCTTCAATTCTGTAAACATTCTTATTGTCCCCTTCAATTAAAGTTAATACAGCATCTCCTGCTTTTTTTAAGTTTTCATCATTTGCTTCACTGTCTATTGAAGAATAGGTTTTTGACTTGTTTACATTTTTCTCTCCATCATTAATAGTAAAAGCGATTTTTAATTTAACTTTTTCTACAGTCTTCATTTTCTCACCTCCTATTTATATATTCGTTTAAAGCTTAAAAGTTACCATTATTAAGTAAAAATTTCTTTAAACTCCTTAATCCATTAGTTTTAGTATTTACAATAGTCCTGTAGGATTTACCATATTTACTGGCTATTTCCTTTAAACTCATCTTATTAAAATAAAAATCAACAATAATATTTCTTTGATTTTCAGTAAGCTCCATTAGTCCACTGTATAGGATTTTGTTTCTTTCCCTAATATTGTAGTCTTCCTCTATATTTGTCTTGTCTGTAATTAAATCAAGTAAAGAAATATTTTCTCCACCTTCTACTTCTTCATCTAAAGAAACAAAGTCATCCCTAACATTGTTTTTGCCTAAATAAAAATAGTATATTCTAGACTTTAAATAGCCTGAAAATGGAATATTTTTACTTTCATCAAAATCTAAAATCGCCTGACAAATTTCCAAAACCCCCTCTTGTAACAGGTCTTCAAATAAATTAGCTTTATTATAGTATTTTTTTATTCCAGAAATTAACAAGGGCTTGTAACTTTCAACAACAATATGGGCCTTGGAAATATCCTTCTCCTTAACAATTTGTTCAACTAAATTTACCAATACTACGCCTTTCTTGCAGCTGCAGTAAATTCCTAGGTAAATTAATTGTATAGCCTTAGTTAATAAATTAAAAAAGCAGAATAGGTGGTCATTCTTCTCATAAAATTAAGAATGACCACCTATTCTGCCTATTTTTATTAAGAATAAGCCCTTATTCTTAATATTTTGTAACTATTCCCTGTTTTTTGCAATAAAAAAATACCACTTCCTAAGAAGCGGTATTTTAAAATTATTTAATTAATTCCTCTAAGCTTGTCTCTAATATTTCAAATACAGATTTAGGACCACCAGCTATATAAATAGTTCCTATTGGTTTTTTACCCTTAATAAATTCTGTTTGAGAATCGGTAATACTATTTTCTGTTGACAATAGGATTGCTGCATTTTTAGTCTTAGCTAAAGAAGCTGAAGCTAAAGCATCTGCAGATTTATAACCATTTGCAATTATAATAGAATTAACATTTTCTAATTTTTTCGCAATTTCAAGAGAAGTTTCATAACGGTTAGAGCCAGAAATTCTATCTCCAACAGTTAAACCTGCATCAGTAACAGCCTTGTTTGAAACAGAAGCAGAGCCACCAACTATTTCTGCACTAGTAATTCCTAAAGACTTTAAGCCTGTCTTAACCTTATCTGTCGTTGCTTTTTCTCTCGTTAAAATAATAGCTTGTTTAGATTGAGTTGCATAAGTTGACGCTGCTAAGGCATCAGCATCCTTATCCTTTAAACCATTAGCAAAAATAACTGATTTTTTATAATCATGGTTTTTAACTAATTTATCAGCTATTTTTAGTGATGTTTCGTATCTGTCAGAACCATATATTCTTTCAGTCTCTGTATTTGCAGAAGGTTTTACATTTCTTACTACCTTGTCAGATACAGAAGCTGAACCACCAGCTATATATATTTTCTTAGCTCCAGATTCCTTAATGTAATTAACAACATCTTGTGCAACAAAGTCTTTCTCTACTAAAAGTATTGGAGCGTTTAACTCATTAGCTAAAGGTCCTGCTGTTAAAGCATCTGCTGAAACATATCCATTTGCAATAATAACTGCATCTGTTGTTGGATAAGATTCCTTTGCTATTTTTACTGCTGTAATAAATCTAGTAGAGCCATATAGTCTTTCAACAGAAGAAGCTGTTTTTATTACGGTATATACCCCCTTATCTTTAGAGTTCATAGCTTTAATGTAAACTTGGTCATCATTAACAAAACCTGTTTTATATTCTATTTCAAACTTACCATTTGAAACCTTAGCCTCATTTAACTCAGTGAATTTCTTAGTACTTGTATTATATACATAAGCCTTTACAGAAGTACCTGTTGAAGTACCTGTAATTTTCTTATCACCTATATTAATTTCCTCAGTTTTTACTTCTAAATTTGTTTTTTCAGAATTTACCTTCACTGAATTTTCTGCAACTAAATTATTGCTTTCTGCTGTTGCCTTTACAGCAACTCCTCTTGTTAATATTCCGGTATTTTCTAATTTAACTGTAGCTTTACCATTTAAATCTGTTTTTACTGTTTTAGTTGCTAATTCATTACTAGCTACTGTATCTACTAATTTAATATTTACATCTGTACTAGGAGTTGTATAAACATTAAATTCTTCTAAACCTCTTTCGTTACTAGAAATTCTAGGTGCATCTATTAAAACTTTATAATTTTCACTTTTTAGTCCAAATTCAACTTTTGCTGTTTTTGTTAAAGCAATTTTATAGACAGATTTTGTTTTTGTACTATTGGTTTCATCTTTTTCAATAACAATTCCACCACTATCTCTTACAATTACCTCATAATCATCAGGAATATTTGTAAAAGTAACAGTATAATCTCCTTCTTTTATTTTGATTTCTTTATTTAAACCAAAATTTTCAATTGTTGAACTAATTTTTATTTTGTTTTTAATTTCAGTAGGTGCTTTAAAATCTACCGTTATATTTCTATTATCTGTAATTCTAGTTAAATATATTTCCACATCAATACTATCTTTACTTGTGTTAATAGTGGATATTGTAGTTTTAACACCATCAATTTTCATACTATTAAATTTATAATCAACTGTATTATAACTTATAGGATAATCTTTGTTTTTTGTTAAGTATATCTGTTTATCATAAAAACCAAACTTTTTACCAGC
>NZ_JBASWB010000049.1:0-1590 GCF_049276255.1 Miniphocaeibacter sp. | reverse complement strand
TATAATCAACTGTATTATAACTTATAGGATAATCTTTGTTTTTTGTTAAGTATATCTGTTTATCATAAAAACCAAACTTTTTACCAGCTATTTCTAAATCTGCATTATTTGGTGCTATTTGTTCATTGTCAGCATATACTTTAACTTCTACAAGTGAGGTAGATTTGTTCCTAAAATTAAACATAATAGATATTTTTTCATTAGTATCCGGTACCTTAAATTTAGATGATTTAACATTTTTACCGTTTATATCTATTGAATTTAAAACATATTTTTCAGTATTATATTCTACAGTATATTCAACACCTTTTTCTAGTTCTTTTATCTTGTCTATTTCTGTAGAAGTACTATTCCCACCTTTCTTTAATTTAACCCCTAAATCTAAATAGGCAGCTCCACTACCGCCTCCTTCTACACCATCAATTTTAACACTGTGATCAAATGTCACTGTATTTTTACTATTTAAACTTGTATCTGCATAAGACAAATTTCCAGCAAAAATAGAAAACACCATTACAAATGACATTAAAATTCCAAAAATTCTTTTACTCTTGTTCATTATATCCCTCCTATACTTGATGTTATCACAAATTACAACTTATATAAAATTACCTAGCTAAAAATATAGCTACAACATTATTATATTACAAAATTTTAAAAACTTAATTACAATATTCTTACAATTTCATAAAAATAGAAAACTCCCGTAGTTTCCTACTAGGAGTTTTTTTGTATTTATTTTGCTTCTTCTTTACTTTTTTCAACTAATGTATTTAATTCAGTTTCTACAACCTTATCAACAGAACCTTCTCCACCTGTTATATAAGCTGTTTCAATATTTTTAATTGTTCCTATATAAGTCTTTTGACTTGATGTAAATTCATTTTGTTTTGATAATATTATAGCTGCATTTTTTACATATGCTAATGGGCCAGCAGTTAAAGCATCTGGTGATTTATAACCATTTGCAACTATAACTGTTTTTATATTAGCTTGGGTTAATTTTTTAGCTATTTCCACTGATGTTTCAAATCTATTTGAACCAGATATTCTTTTTTCACCTGTATAGGTTAAATCAGTTCCATTTATTATATTTTCTGAAACAGAACCTGCACCACCTATTATAGTTGCTTTTGCTGTTTTCATATCCTTTAAACCAGTCTTTACTTCTGGAGTTAAGACACTTCCATTAGTTAAAACAATTGGCATTTTCTTTTCTGTTGCATAGGTTGAGGCTGCTAGAGCATCTGCATCTTTTGCATCTGTACCATTTGCTATAATTACACCATTAGTATAACCTTTATCCTTTAAGATACTAGCTACTTCTATGGAAGTTGCATAACGGTCCTTACCAAAAATTCTACTAGTGCTTACACCTTCTTTTACAGCCTTTAATTCTTTTTCTAGGTTTTCAGAAACAGAACCTGCTCCACCTACAATGTAAACACTCGTAACACCATTATCTTTAATATAATTCTTTACTCCTTGAATTGCAGAGTCTTTTTTAACTAAAAGTATAGGTGCCTTTAATTCATTTGCTAATGGACCTGCTGCTAGAGCATCGGCTGAAACATCTCCATTTGCTATTAT
>NZ_JBASWB010000048.1:0-20859 GCF_049276255.1 Miniphocaeibacter sp. | reverse complement strand
CATCAGCTGTTTTAAAACCAATTCCCCAAATATCATTAATTAATTGATAGGGATTAGTTTCAATTCTAGAAATAGTCTCATCTCCATACTCTTTTATAATCTTTTGTGATTGCCCCATGGGAATTCCTAACCCTTGCAAAAATATAATAGTATCCTGAACTTTTAATTCTTCCTCTAATGCATCATAAATATCCTGATATTTCTTTTTTCCTATTCCTTCAACTTCCATTAACCTTGCTGGATTATGTCTTAATATATCCAAGGTATCAATTCCAAATCTATCTACTATTCGCTTTGCCATTTTTTTCCCAATATGAGGAAGAACTCTGGAGGATAAATATCTTTCAATTGATAAAATTGATGTACCAGTAATTATTTCATAAGATTCTATACTAATTTGTTCTCCATATTTATTATGGTATACAAAATCTCCATTGATTTTTAAACTATCACCAACTACAACATTAGGAACTATTCCTACTGCTGTTATTTCCCCATCTGATGTATCTAGTTTCATAACCTTATAACCATTGTCATCATTACTGTATATAATATTTTCTATTATTCCTTCTATTTCCATAATTTCCTCACATAATTTAAAAAGTTGCAATAATCAATTAATTACCTTTAATTATATAACTAATCTAGAATTTACCAAAATAAAAAGCAGACAGATTTTTCCATGTCTACTTTTAAAATTTTATATTAAGAATATTTACTTGTTTAAAATTAATTTCCTTATAAATCTACATCTATTCTACTGATTTTAGCCCCTAAAGAATTTAATTTTCCTACAATATCATCATATCCTCTATCTATATGATAAATATCCGATATATAAGTTTTTCCTTCTGCTGCAAGTCCTGCTAAAATAAGAGCTGCACCAGCACGTAAATCTGTAGCTTTAACTTCTGCTCCCTTTAATACAGGTACTCCTGCTATTCTAGCTTCCCTTGCATCTGTTGCAATAATAGCTCCCATTCTTAATAGTTCATCAACGTGCATAAACCTATTTTCAAACACGGTCTCTGTAACTTTAGATTGTCCTTTTGCTATTGTTAAAAGTGCCATAAATTGTGCTTGAACATCTGTAGGAAAGCCAGGATATGGTAAAGTCTTAATATCTGTTCCAATAGGATCTTTAGCACCTACTACTCTAAGCACATCTTGATCTTCATTAACATACACTTTACAACCAACTTCTTTTAACTTTGCTATTATTGGCATAACATGACTAGCTATACAGTTTTCTATTGTAATATCGCCCTTAGTTATAGCTGCAGCAACCATAAAAGTAGCAGCCTCTATTCTGTCAGGTATAATTGAATGTTGTACTCCTGTTAATTTTTTAACACCTTTGATTCTAATTGCAGAAGTTCCAGCCCCTTTAATGTTAGCTCCCATTTTATTTAAAAAGTTTACTAAATCTACTATTTCCGGTTCTTTAGCAGCATTTTCTATAGTAGTTTCACCTTCAGCTAAGGTTGCTGCCATTATAATATTTTGTGTAGCTCCAACTGATGGAAAATCTAAATAGATAATATCTCCCTTTAGTCCATCTTCAGCTGTTGCTTCAATTTTATCTATTCCTTCGTCTACTACAGCTCCTAGGGCTTTAAATCCCTTTAAATGTAAATCAATAGGTCTTTTTCCTATAGCACATCCTCCAGGTAAGTATGTCATGGTTTTGCCAAATCTTGCCAATAATGGTCCCATAACTAAAAAAGAAGCTCTCATTCTATTCATTAGTTCCATTGGAGCCTCATACCCAGTTAAATTCGATGAATCTATTTGTACTGTATTCTTTTCTAAAAATTCTACTTTTGCGCCTAATGATTTTAATACTTCTAATATTACTTCTATATCACTTAATTTCGGTACATTTTCTAAAATAATTGGTTCTGTTCCCAATAAAGAGGCAGCTATAATAGGCAAGGCCGCATTTTTAGCTCCATCAATACTAACAGTTCCAGTAAGTGGTCCACTATTTGTTACAACTATCTTTTCCACAATTCCTCCATTTTTTATCATTATCTTATCTATAATCCCTGATAATTATATCATAAATCATTATTTTATGATATAATAAAAATGCTACAAAAAATCAACAATTAGCCATTTTAAAGGAGGTAATATGAAAAACTTAACTACAAAAAAACTAACCATTATAGGTTTATTGACTGCATTAACAATTATACTTGGTTTAACTCCCTTAGGATTTATTCCCCTTGGAGTTACTAAAATAACAACAATGGCTATCCCAACAATCATTGGAGCAATAATTGGCGGTCCATTAGTTGGAGGATTTGTTGGTCTTGTCTTTGGTTTTTTATCAATATTCCAAAGTATAACTTCTCCAACAATATTGTCTTTTATGTTTTACAATCCATTGGTTTCTGTACTACCAAGGGTTTTAATTGGTGTTGTATCAGGTTATTTATATAAACTTTTAAATAAATTAAAATTAAATGACTTAATAGCTTGTGGAATTACCGGTGCTGTTGGATCTATTGTTAATACAGTTGGAGTATTGGGAATGGCTTATATCTTTTTTGCCGATAAAATTAGTAGTGTTAGTAGCGGATTAAATGCCTCTACAGTTTTAATTGGAATTGCTGCAGCAAATGCTCCCTTTGAAATTATAGCCAATACAATACTAGTAGGACTAATTGGCATGGCTCTTCTAAAATCAAAAAGAAAAATATAATTATACATATCCAATAATAAAAAAGTAATTTCATTGCTTAATTCCTAATGAAATTACTTTTTTAAAGTTTTAAAATTATCTGCTTTTTCTTATTCTTACTAACACTCCTAAAATTATAAGCACAACTCCTACAATAAAGCAGTATTCATACTTTAAATCCAAGCCATATTTTAATCTAAAGAGAAATATTTCCTTTAATTTCTCATAACCTAAAAAACTATTTGCCATAAAATATAGTATTGGAACTAAATAGCCAATTATTAAATTAAATGTAATTCCAAAGAAAAACACCCCAAGACTTCCATATAAAAATCCTATACCTATTGATTGGGGAATTATTGTTTTATAATCCATGTAGGAACCATTATTTTTTAAAAATATTGCAAATACTAAGGTTATTAATATATACACTAATATTCTAACAATAATCCTAACCACTAATGTTACTGTAAAGTTTGTTCTTCTTGTTCTTATTGTTTGTTCAATACCATAATCCTGTTCCTGTTCAAATACCGGAGTAATTAAAATAATTCCTATTAAAGGCAAGTACATTTCCATTACATTTATTGAATTATCTTTACTTAAGTTACTAAATCCAAAAAATATGAATATTATAAAAAACACCGATAACGAAATGAAAATAGGTTTTAAAGTATTGTATTTAAGCTCTTTTCTTACGATTATTGCCGACTCTTTCAATTCTAACCATACCTCCATTTCTTTTTAAATCAAATATTTTTATTGCTAGTAAAATAAATACTACAGATACGGCTGTATAAATAGCCCTATTTGTAAAAACCGATCCTATATTGTTGAAATAAAACTCCGTATTTCCAAAAGTATTATGACGTAATATTAATGGCCAGTCATATCCTGCAGCAATATCGTTTCCAGTTATAAACAATATCCACAATACCAACATTCCAACTATTCCTACAGGGTAATTAGTCAATATTGTTATTAGCGTTCCAAAAGCTAAAACAAATAACAGATTTGGCAAAATCCAAAGTAAAATATATTTATAAAAGGCAAATATATCTACATTTTCCACTCCATAAACGGAAATTACCTTAACATTATATATGGTCGCCAAAATAAAAATTGCAAAGGCAAATACAATAAACATGGCTAAAACCCTAGTTAATACTAACTTTGTGCTTCCTACGGATTTTGAATTTATTATTTCCAATGCACCTGATGTCTTATCTTGGTACCAAATAAAAACCGCTAAAAGTATTGGAGCAAAGGATATGATTATTCCTAAATAATCACAAAATAATCTAGCGTAAGCTCCTGTAAACTTGTCTTTATTCTTTATTATATTATAGTCTTCAACAGCATCTTCATAGTCCATAGGAACATCACCATAGGCTGATACAACCTTCTTTTCGCTGTAATGACTTCCCCCTCCTACTAGGTCATCAACTAAATTCATTATTTTTAGAAATTCCTTTTTACCTGTAGTAGAATAGTTTAAACCTTCATAAAATTCTGGTTCTGTCGATGATTTTTTTACTTCTTCCAAGGATTTACCCGTTAATTTCGACAAATACTTTGCCATTTGTTCCTGCTCACTACTTGAAAGTTGTATCTCTTTATAAAAACCAAAAGGATAGGTAGCATAACTGTTTTCATTAAATTCATATATTAATCTTTCTACTGAATTTTCTTGAACTACAGTTATATCATCTGTCTTTTTACTTCCATAGCCCGCCTCTTCATATATTATAGAATTTTCATATACTAAAACCTCTTCCCCATCTATTACTTCCTTTTTAGCCTTCCTTACCATTTCTTCATGTCTTTTTTTTGCTAAGGCAGGATCTTCATCATGTATATCATTTATGTCCATTTGCATAAACATAAAACCAAAAATTATAACAAGAGAAATATAGAATATTGGACTTTTAAAAATTCTTTTTATTTCAAGAAATAAGAGTTTCATTATTTCACCCCTGACACATCATAAATTACATTTAAATAACTGTCTTCAATACTTGGTTCCACCGGTATAAAGGAACTTACAGGACTTCCTTTATATAGGAATTTCATTTCTACAAACTCCCCGTTATCCCTTTGAGATGTAATAATATACCTATTTTTAAAGTCCTTAATATTTTCAAAAGCAATGTTGGTCTTATAAACAAAACCTCTAGCCATACCTTTTAAATCATCGACTTTCCCATTAAAAACAATTTTTCCTTCATTCATAATTGCAAGATTTTTAGATGTACTTTCAATATCTCCTGCAATATGAGTAGACAATATTACAACCTTGTCCTCTGCTAAATCGGCTAAAATATTTCTAAACCTTATTCTTTCTTCAGGGTCCAGTCCAGCTGTAGGCTCATCTACAATTAAAACCTTTGGATTATGTATAATAGCCTGTCCTATACCAAGTCGACGTTTCATTCCACCTGAAAGGGATTTTACTTTTTTCTTTCTATCATTTTGTAAATTTATTAAATCTAAAACATCTTCAACTCTTTTATTTAATATATTTGATTTCATACCGGACAAAGTACCTAAGTATTTTAAAGCTTCATCTACTTTCATATTTGGATACATGTTAAAATCCTGTGGAAGATAACCAATAATCTCCCTAATTTGTTTTCTATTGGAAATATCTATACCACATACTGATATTTCACCGGATTTTTTCTCTAGTAAGCCAACTACGGTCTTCATTAAAGTAGACTTACCAGCACCATTTCTTCCTAAAAGTCCAAACATTCCTTTATTTATATTTAAATCTATTCCATGTAGAACTTTTTTTCTACCATAACTTACATTTAAATTATTTATTACTATGTTCTCATGCATAAAAAAACACCCTCCTTAATATCTTAAGAAGAGTGTACTAAAGAATTTTCAATTATTTTCCAATTTTATTTCAAAAGAAACTTTCCCGCCATTTTTTGTGTTCTCTAAATTTAAATCACCACCATAGTAGCCTAAAATATTATTTGAAATATTAAGCCCTAATCCCAGATTTTCCTTGTTTGGATTTTCTGTAAAGAATTGTGTCTTTCCATTTACTAAAGCTTCATTACTAAAGCCCTTACCATCATCTAATACCTCTACATAGAGCATCTTATTTTCCACCTTAAAATTAATTTCTATATTTTCCTTGGCAAATCTAATAGCATTATCAATAAGATTGTGCATCACTTCAGAAATTAAAATATCGTCAAAATAACAAGTAATTTTATCTTTAGGATAATTCCATACTAACTTCTTTCTGGATTCCAAGGCAGAATAATCCATAATCAAAACTTCTACAAATTCCTCCAATAATACATTTCTATTATTTACTTCTATCGTTTCAAGTTTTCTTAAACTATCAAGCCTATTTATATAATTTTCTATTCTTTTTATATTTTTATTTGTAGAAATAATTAAACTTTCAAAACTTTCATTATCATTTTTATCTATTAATTCCATCATTTCTACATTTCCTTTAACAATTGCTAAAGGATTCTTAATATCATGACCAAAATCTGTAATTCTTTTATCAAAAGCATCCTTTTCCTTAATTAAGCTGATTTTATTATCATTTAAGTCACCAATGAAATCACTTAATTTATCATATAAAATATCCAGTTCGTTATAATTTTCTTCCTTATAAACTTCCCCTGTTAATTCATATAAGTCCAATATAACATCATCTATTTTATCCTTATAAAACCTTCTAAAACCCAATAATGAAGAAACAACTGTAGCTATTGAAAATGCTATACTCCTATAATTTTTTAATATTTTATTTATCAATACTGTTATCCTACTATTTTGGAGTAGCATATATAGCTCATTTGGATTTTTCTCTACAAAAACTGCACTTTGTATTCCCCCTAGTATTGTAGTTAACATGGAAAAAACAAAAATAATCATAGCAATGCCAATAAAAATATATACTAAATTATAAATAAAAAAACTTGTTTTTAACTTGTGTTTTTTAGTTATTTCGTCTAGCCAATCCATTTATATCCTATGCCCCATACTGTGGAAATATATTCCCTTTCAGTGAATTTCTTTATTTTCCCCCTAATTTTTCTAACATGTTCTGCTATAACTGCAGAGTCCCCAAAAGAATCATAGGACCAAAGACTGTCATAAATTCTATCCTTATCGAAAACCATATTTGGATTTAAAGAAAGTAACTCAAGAATATCAAATTCGGTTTTCGTCATAATTATTTCCTCACCCTTATATTTAACAGTCCTTGCTCCATAGTCAATTTCTAAATCATCACTACCTTCTAGTTTTCTTTCCTCTCTTTGTAAATTGGTGTAGACCCTTGCATAGAGCTCATTGAGGGAAAAGGGCTTAACAATATAGTCTTCTGCTCCTAACATAAGCCCCTTAACCTTATCCGATTCTGAATTTCTTGCTGTTAAAAACAATATTGGAGCATTTGTTTTATTCCTTATGGATTTACAAACTTCAAAACCATCTACTTGTGGCATATTTATATCCAACAATATAATATCAGGCTCCTTGCTGATTAAGTCTAAAATATTTTCTCCGGAAGTAGAAGTAATGGTATCAAAATTTTTTAAAGTAAAAAACCTGTCTAGCATTTCTACCATTTCAATTTCATCATCTATAATTAAAATTTTCTTATTCATGTAATCACCATAATAAGTATATACTATAAATTTCAATAATTTTCCAAGAAATGAAATAGAAATTTAATATAAATGTTTCATTAAACTATAGCATTCTTTTGAAATTTAATACAAAAATATTATATTAGTTTTTGATAAAATAATTTGATAAAATATATATAATACATAAAAAGGAGAAATACATGAATATAAGAGAAAAGTCAGTTTTTTCTAAAGTATTAGAAAAAGAACTTGCTTTAATTACTTTGGAAAACGAAAGTTTATCTATAACTTTATCTAATTATGGTGCTATGATTACAAGTATAATAGTTAAACCGCAAAACATAGATGTTCTTCTAGGTTGTAACACAATTGACGAATATGTAAATCAAGATAAATATTTTGGAGCAACTATTGGAAGATATGCAAACCGTATAGGAAATGCAAGCTTTAAACTTAACAATAAAATATATAATATTAGTCCTAACGAATCACCTAACCATTTACATGGTGGAAATAAAGGATTTGACAAAAAAGTATGGAATTATAAAATAATTGATGATTCAGTTATATTTAGTTATTTTAGTGAAGATATGGAAGAAGGCTATCCTGGAAATTTAAATACCAAAGTAAAATATACTTTAAATGATTCCAATGAACTTCTAGTAGAATTTTATGCAAAATCTGATGAAGATACTATTGTTAACCTAACAAATCATTCATATTTTAATTTAAATGGAGAAAATAGTAACAGTGTTAAAAATCATATTGTAAGAATAAACTCTGATTTTATTACTGAAATAGATGAAAAAAATATCCCTACAGGAAACTTAACCAATATACTTAATACCAATTTTGATTTTAAAGAAGAAAGAAGTATTGAAGATGCTTTAAATTTATCAGAAACTATTATAGCTAAAGATTATGACCATAATTACGTCCTATTAGATAATAAAGAAGTTAATGCAAGTATTTTTTCCCCGTTAACAAATATAAAACTTGAATTATCTACTAGTTACCCATGTATACAATTTTATACAGGTTCTTTTTTAAATAACTTTAAAGGAAAAACAAGAAATTATAATAATTTTTCTTCAATTTGTATGGAGCCACAATTTGCACCTAATTCTATAAATATACCTGAATTTAAGCAACCTATTTTAAAAAAAGAAGAAGAATATTACGAGTTTATAAAATATAAATTTAGTATTTAATTTATTTTAAAAGCTGTTGACTTTTATTGCCAACAGCTTTTAAAATTTTCTAATATACAATATATTGAATTCTTAATAAATTAAATTAATATATTTAAATTAATTTCAAAAACATAAAGTATTTTATTTTGCTCTATTTTAATTTTTAAATAACATCCTCAATACTATAATTCTATAAGCTCCTTATTTATATCTTTCAAAGCCGGGTACAATTTTTTATATACTTTATAGTATTTACTATATTCATCTGTACTCGTTTCATTCGGTATATATTTTTTATCGTAAAATATAAACTTATCACTTATTTCTTTTAAATCATTATATTTTCCACATGCTATTGAGGAAAGCATTGCAGCTCCAAGGGTAGTTCCGCCTCCCTCCTGCATTTTTTCTATTGTACAGTTAAAATTATCGGCTATCATTTGTATCCAAGTTTTATTATTTGCTCCTCCTCCTGTTAAATAGATATTATCTATTTTTAGTCCTATTTCTCTTATAATACTTATACAATCTCTTAGAGAAAAAGTAATTCCTTCAATTACAGCTCTCATTAAATCTTTTCTCTTGTGTATTCCTGAAAGACCTATAAATGAACCTCTAATATTAGGATCTAGATGAGGAGTTCTCTCTCCCATTAAATAAGGGAGATATATAAGATTGTTACTTCCTATTTTTGATTCATTAATGTCATTTTCAATTTTTTCATATATTTCATTATCACCAATATCTTTGTAAAAATTATCTTTAAACCAATTTATAGATAGTCCAGCAGCTTGTGTAACACCCATTACATGCCATGTATTAGGAACTGCTGAACAAAATGTATGTATTCTACCCTTAGCGTCCATTTTTATATTATCACTTTGAGTAAATACCACACCACTAGTTCCTAAAGTAGCAAATGTTTCACCATCTTGAACCACACCACAACCAATAGCTGCAGCTGCATTATCTCCAGCACCAGCAGCAATCACAACTCTATGATTTATACCAAGTTCGCTGCAAAGTTCTTCTTTTAAATATCCGGTGCTTTCTACAGATTCATATAATTTAGGCAACATATCCATATCTATGTTAAAAGTATTACATATTTTCTCAGACCATTTTCTACCTGGTACATCTAATAACTGCATTCCACTAGCATCTGAAACATCTGTTGCATAATCTCCCGATAAATAAAACCTCAAATAATCTTTTGGTAACAATATATGTTTACATTTTTCAAATATTTCCGGTTCATTTTTTTGAACCCATAAAATTTTCGCTAAAGTAAATCCTGTTAATGCTGGATTAGCAGTAATTTCTATAATTTTTTCTTTTCCTAAAATCCTATTTATGTCATTTATTTCTTCTTCTGTTCTTTGATCATTCCACAATATGGCAGGTCTTAAAATATTGTTATCTTCATCAAGCATTACAAGACCATGCATTTGACCCGTTAATCCTATGCTTACCAATTTTTTTAATTCTGTAGAATAATTATTTTTTAATTCTTTTAATATTGAATTTATTGACTGTATCCAGTCTTCCGGTCTTTGTTCAGACCAACCATTTTTTATTTGTATTAACTCATAATCCCTTGTAGACACTGCTATTGATTTGAAATTTTCATCATATAATACAGCCTTTATTGACGAAGTTCCTAAATCAATTCCCAAGAAATAATTCATAATTCACCTCATGCTAATAGTTAAAGGCACAAAAAAATTGTGCCTCACCTTTATCTGTATAATATTTGATTTAAAATATTTTCCAAATATTCTTGTCTTCCACTTTCTAATTTTCCTTCATCATTATTATTTAAAGTATATTCTTCTAATTCCTCTAGAGATGTATTGTCTTCAATTATTTTTTTACCAATACCTTCATTGTAACTAGAATATCTACTCTCTACAAATTCATCTATTCTGCCATCTTCAATTATTTCATACGCCTTAATTAATCCCAAAGCAAAAGTATCCATTCCACTAATATATCCATATATTATATCTTCATAAGTAAATGAAGGTCTTCTTACTTTGGCATCAAAATTAAGTCCTCCATTAGTAAATCCTCCTGCCTTTATAATTTCCAGCATAGCCAATGTAGCTTCTTTAACATCTGTAGGAAATTGATCTGTATCCCATCCTAATTGATGATCACCTTGATTTGCATCAACACTACCTAAAACTCCATTTATCCTTGCAACTGCTAAATCATGATTGAAAGTATGACCTGCTAAGGTTGCATGATTTGCTTCTATATTTAGTTTAAAATCACCTAATAAATCATATTTTCTTAAAAAAGCTAAAACAGTTGACGCATCATAATCATATTGATGTTTTGTAGGTTCTTTAGGTTTTGGTTCAATATAAAAATCACCTTTGAATCCTTTACTTCTAGCATATTTCACAGCCATTTTCATTAGTCTGGCCATATTATCTAATTCAAAATCCATCCTTGTATTTAATAGAGTTTCATATCCTTCTCTACCGCCCCAGAATACATACCCTGTTCCACCTAATTCTATTGTCGCATCTATTGCGTTTTTTATTTGTGCTGCTGCATATGCAAAACTATCAGCTCTACAAGATGTACCAGCTCCATGCATATATCTTGGATTACCAAAACAATTTGCAGTACCCCACAATAATTTAATATCAGTTCCTGTCATTTTTTCTTTGATATATGTAACCATCTCTTTTAGATTATTTCTTGTTTCTTCAAATGTATTTCCTTCAGGTGATATATCTACATCATGAAAACAAAAATATTTTATTCCCATTTTTTTCATAAATTCAAAACCAGCATCTACTCTAGCTTTTGCTACTTTCATAGGATCTTCTTCATCGTATGTTCTATCTATAGTTGAATCTCCAAATTGATCTGTACCTGTTGCTGTAAGCGTATGCCACCAAGACATAGCGAATTTTAAATGTTCTTTCATTGTTTTCCCATCAATTATCCTATCAGCATCATAAAATTTATATGCAAATGGATTTGTTGATTTTGGTCCTTCATATTTTACTTCCGGCATATTTTTGAAAAATTTATTCATTATTTTTTATCCTTTCTTTTTTCTACTTATAATATCAAATGCAACTGCTACCAATAAAACCATACCTTTTATAGCTTGTTGCCAATCTATTCCTATACCCATAATAGACATACCATTATTTAAAATCCCCATTACAAGTCCACCAATTATGGCTCCTATTATTGTACCTACTCCACCTGAAGCTGAAGCTCCTCCTATATAGCAAGATGCTATAGCATCCAATTCTAATCCTGAACCAGCTGATGGTGCTGCTGCATTAAGTCTTCCTGAGAAAATAATTCCTGCTAAAGCCGCTAGTATTCCCATATTCACATATACTAAGAAAAATATTCTATTAGTATTTATTCCTGAAAGTTTAGTAGCTCTCTCATTTCCACCAAATGCATAGATGCTTCTTCCTAGTGTAGTTTTTTGTGTAATAAAGGTATAAAATATAACAAGTATAGTTAATATTATTAAAATAAAAGGAACCCCTTTATATAAACTTAACCAATATAATATAAACAATATAATGCCTATTTCAATTACTAATTTAGCTACAAATCTATTTAACGATGTTGTAATTAAACCATATTTAAAATCTTGCTTTCTTCTATTAACTTCATAAAACACAATAAATGAAACTAATATTATCGCCAAAATTATAGTGGTTAAACTAAATATCCCAATTTTTTTATCTCTGGAATAAATCCAGCTGCTAAATATTGATATGATTCCGGGAATGGTGCTAATGTGTTACCATTCAAGATCACCATTGTAAATCCCTTAAATATTAACATTCCTGCTAATGTAACTATAAATGCTGGAACTCTAATATAAGCAATCCAAAATCCTTGCCAAGCACCAACTAAGACTCCTACTAATAAGCAAATCAGTATTGTTAACGGTACAGACAATCCTTTTGTTACAATTAAATATCCTGCTATGGCACTAATCATTCCAAGTATAGATCCTACTGCTAAATCAACATTTCCTGTTAAAATACAGGGCAACATTCCAATAGCTAGTATTAATAGATAACTATTCTGCATTATTAATTTGGAAACATTCATAGGTTTTAATAAAACACCATCTGTGGCTATCTGGAAAAATATTGCTATAGCTATTAACGCCATAAACATCGCATACTTTCGTAAATCAATATTTATCTTTTTTTTAGATTTCTTATTTTCTAATTCCATATTACTCTCCTTTTGTTGACTGCATTATAGATTTCATAATATTCTCTTGACTTAGTGATTCTTTATTTAACTCTCCAACTATTTTTCCTTCATTCATAACATAAACCCTGTCACTAATTCCTATTATTTCCGGCATTTCTGAGGATATTACTATTACAGATCTACCTTCTTCAACAAGTTCATTTATAATATTATAAATTTCATATTTTGCACCAACATCTATCCCTCTTGTAGGCTCATCTAAAATTAATAAATCAGGATCTGAATAAATCCATCTAGCTAACATTATTTTTTGTTGGTTTCCTCCTGATAACTGACCTGATTTATACATAACATTTGGAGCCTTTATATTAAGCTTATCTTTATATTTGTTTGCAATATCTAATTCTTTATTTTCATTAATAATTCCATAATTGCTAATTTTATCTAATCTAGAAAGAGTCGTATTATTCTTTATACTTTGTTCTAGTATTAATCCTTGTGATTTTCTATCTTCTGTAACATATGCTATTCCTGCTTCTATAGCGTCTTTAGGACTTTCAATTTCTATTTTTTGTCCATCTTTATAAATCTCCCCTGATATATAGTTTCCATATGATTTTCCAAATATGCTCATGGCAAGTTCTGTACGACCAGAGCCCATCAGTCCCGCTATTCCTACAACTTCACCTTTTTTTATATTTATATTAGCATTATTAACAATAAGCTTGTCAGGTATAATGCTTGAGCCAATATTCCAATTTTTAATTTCAAATTGAATATCTCCAACTTTAGTGTTTCTTTCTGGAAATCTCTCTGTTAACTCTCTCCCAACCATACCTTTAATTATTCTGTCTTCTGAAATATTGTCTTTTTCTCTTAAAAGTGTCTCTATTGTTTTACCATCTCGAATAATTGTAATATCATCCGCAATTTTATTTATCTCATTTAATTTATGAGATATAATTATAGAAGTTATCCCTTCCTTTTTTAAACTAAGTATTAATTGAAGTAATTTTTCACTATCATTATCATTTAATGAAGCTGTTGGTTCATCTAGTATCAATAGTTTTACATTTTTAGATAAAGCTTTTGCAATTTCTACTAATTGTTGTTTTCCCACTCCAATTTCTTCAACTAATAAATTCAAATCTTCGTTTAATCCAACTAATATAGTATATTTTTCTGCATCTACATGGGTTTTTCCCCAGTCTATAATCCCTCTCTTATCCCTTTCATTTCCTAAAAATATATTTTCTTGTATTGAAAGATTAGGTACTAGGGCTAATTCTTGGTGGATAATAACAATACCTTTATTTTCGCTATCCTTAATATTTTTAAATTTGCACAATTCATTTTCAAATATAATTTCTCCTTCATAATTACCATAAGGATATACTCCACTAAGTACATTCATCAACGTTGATTTTCCTGCTCCATTCTCACCAACTATAGCATGAACAGTTCCCTCTCTAACATTTAAATTAACATTATCTAGAGCTTTTACTCCTGGGAACTCCTTAGTAATATTTTTCATTTGTAATATGTAATTTGACATATTATCCTCCTTAATTAAGAAGCTATAAATAAACTTGTATAGCTTCTTAATTATTAACTATTTTAAGATTTATTTACTTACATCTTCTTCAGTATAATAACCACTGTCAATTAATAGCTCTTTGTAATTTTCTTTTGTAACAGCCTCCGGTTCTAAAAGAAATGAAGGTACTACTTTAACGCCATTGTCATATGTTGTAGTATCATTAACTGGTGCCTCACTACCTTTTATGATAGCATCTACCATTTCCACTACTTTGTTTGCTAATGCTCTTGTATCTTTAAAGACAGACATTGATTGTTCATCTGCTACTATTGCTTTAACATTAGCTATATTTGCATCTTGTCCCGTAATAACCGGCATAGGCTTATCTTCTGTCCCATAACCAGCAGATTTTAAGGCTGATTGCACTCCTAAAGATACTGAATCATTAGAACATAATACTGCATCTATTTTTTCTGATGTGTAATTTGCTGTAAGTATATTATCCATTCTAGCCTGGGCTTCTTGTTCATCCCAGTTTGTAATAGCTGCTTGTTCTTTAGATACTTGTCCTGACTTAACAACTAATTGACCATTATCAATATACGGTTGTAAAACTTTCATTGCACCGCCAAAGAAATAATTTACATTGTTATCATCTAAAGGTCCTGTAAATAATTCAATATTGAATGGTCCATTTCCTTCTTTTAAACCTAAAGTAGTTTCTAAGTATTCTCCTTGAATTTTACCCACATCTTCGTTATCGAATGTTGCGTAATAATCTACTGCATCAGTATTAACAATTAGTCGGTCATACGAAATTACTTTTATTCCTTCATCTTTAGCACTTTCCAAAACCGTACTTAGTGCTGTACCATCGATAGAACCTACAACTAAAACCTTTGCCCCTTTTGTAATCATATTTTCAATTTGTGATATTTGAGTATCTATTTTATTTTCCGCAAATTGTAATTCAACCTTATAGCCTAATTCCTTAAGAGCTTTTTCGATATTTGCCCCATCTTGATTCCATCTTTGCAAAGATTTTGTTGGCATTGATACTCCTATTAATTCCCCATCACCATTACCTTTTACATTCCCTGTTGAACTTGTCTCTTCCTTACCGCAAGCAGTTAGAGTCATTAATAACATAATACTTGCTAAAACTAAACTTAAAATTTTTTTACTTTTTGTTTTCATTTTTCCCTCCTAATTTTATGTACTCTTTCTTTGAATTAATTTTACCGGTTCTAAAAAATGTTTTTTCGGTAAATCTTTTCCTTCAATAATATCTATTAATAATTCCATACATTTTGAAGATATTTTATCCACAGGTTGATCGATAGTTGTTAGTTTTGGATAAATTAAATCTCCCATATAAGAATTATCAAATCCTATAATTTTTATATCTTCTGGAATTTTAATATTTTTTTCCAATAAATATCCTATAATTAATACTGCTGCTATATCATTAAAAGCAAAAATACCATCATATTGAGTAATGTCGTAATTTCTAATCATCTTCTCTAAGCTATATTCTAAATTAAAGTCACTGTCAAATTGTATAATATCAACTTTCACATTTTTATTTTTAGCTTCGTCTAAAAAACCTTTGCATCTGGATTCTGTAGCATCAAACCTGCTAGGACCCTTGATGTGAAGTATTTTTTTGCAACCTCTATTTTGTAGATGATTAAACGCTATTCGCCCCCCTTCATAGTTATCAGAAGAAACTGTAATAACATCATCATTAACCTCTGTTTCAAATGATATTATAGGTATTTTTGTTTTCGATATTTCTTCCTTTAATTGCGTTCTTGTAGTAATAATTCCTTGGACTCTATAACCCTTCAGTAGTTTAAATGCTTGTTTTTCTTTCTCAACATTATCATCTGTTGTGAAAAGGATTACACCATATCCTTTAGTTTGAGCTTCCCTTTCTAAATGCATAGTCATCTCAGCAAAAAAAGGATTTGATAAACTAGGAAGTAGAATTCCTATTAGTTTTGATTTGTTTTTAAAAACAGCTCTCGCATGCTCATTTGGAACATAATCTAATTCTTTAATTGCTATCTTTATTTTTTCAGCAGATTCTTTACTAACATATCCACTTTTGTTAATATATCTTGATATTGTTCCAATACTAAGTCCAGTTTCTTTTGCTATATCTCTAATTGAAGCCATTGAGCACCTCTTCTATCTATTGTGTAACATGTTACGCAATCTTCAAAAAATTTTGTTACATTTTCATTTAATTTTATCTTATTAAAATAAATACTGTAACGTGTTTCATATCTTAACTTTATTATATCTAAAAATTTAAATATGTCAATATAAAATTTAAGAATATAATATTCATTAATATAATAAATAAATTAACTATTTAAGGAAAACAAGAAATTATAATAATTTTTCTTCAATTTGTATGGAGCCACAATTTGCACCTAATTCTATAAATATACCAGAATTTAAACAACCTATTTTAAAAAAAGAAGATACATATTATGAATTTATAAAATATAAATTCTCATTTTAAAAGCAAGCCAACGGCTTGCTTTTATTTTTCTTCATTCATTTCCTTAAATCTATCTACTGTTTTGCCTATGCCCTTTATTATACTACTTCTGAATCCATTATTTTCCAGTTCAATAACTCCTGCAATAGTTGTTCCTCCTGGTGAGCAAACATTGTCCTTAAGTTCTCCTGGATGAATACCCGTTTCAAGAACCATTTTTGCTGCTCCTTCTACGGTTTTTGCAGCTAATTTATAAGAATCCTTTCTAGATATTCCCTCTTTTACTCCAGCATCTGCCATAGCCTCTATTAACATATAGATATAAGCAGGTCCTGAACCACTAATTGCTGAAAGTCCACCCATTAAGTCCTCTTTTATTATTACTGTTTCACCAAAACTATTTGTGAAGTTTATAATATCCTCTTTGTCAGAATCTGTCATATTATCCGAAAAACATAGTCCTGTTATTCCTGCGTTAACCATTGCAGGTGTATTTGGCATAGCTCTTGCAACTTTTATATTTTTACCAAATAAATTCTGAATTTCCTTTATTGAAAAACTTGGAGTTATATTCATAATTATAGTGTTTTCTGAAACACTATCTTTGATCTCCTCTATTATTTCAGCGTAGATATTTGGTTTTACTGCCAATACTATAATTTTAGATTTTTGTGCTACTTCTATATTATCTTTTGCACTAGTAACCTTATATTTTTCAACTATTTCTTCCGGATTTCTATTTTTTCTAAAAATAACTTCTGTGTTTTTAACATACTTATTCTTTAAGGCTCCAGAAAGCATAGCTTTACCCATATTTCCTAATCCAATAAAACCTAATTTAAACATTTTACCACCTTATTTATTCAAAATCCAAATTCATGTTATCCAATGGTAATTTAGATTTTGATTCTTTCATAAATTTTGCCAGTTCTCGTCTAACCCTTTGTGGTGAAGCTATTGTTCCTGCTCCTCCTATACATCCATTAGGACAAGCCATCCCTTCTAGTAAACAGCCTTTATATTTTCCAGCTTTAGCAATTTTCAACATCTTTATACAATCCTCTAAGGTTTCAGCATTTACTATTTCCACGTTTTTATTAGGGTTTAGTTCGTGTATTGTATCTTTTACTGCATGTGCTACTCCTCCAGCTTGAGCATATCCTCTTCCTGAAGAAGATGCATCATCTATTACACCATCAACTTCTATTTCTGATAATTCTATACCCTTTCCTACAAACATCCCCATTAATTCTTCAAAGGTTATTACAAAATCTATATGTTTTTTTACTTTTTCTGTTAATCCCTCTAGTTTCTTAGAAATACATGGCCCTATAAAAACCACTAAGGCTTCCGGATCTTTTTCTTTTATATACCTACCTGTATATGTCATTGGTGTTGATGAGTCGGATATTTGTCCTATTAATTCCGGAAACTCGTTTTTTACCATTAAATACCAAGAATGACAACAACTTGTTCCCATAAATTCTATTTCTTCCGGAACTCTTTCAATATATTCTAAAGCTTCTTCCATTGTTGTGAAATCGGCACCAAGGCCTACTTCCATTACATCTTTAAAGCCCAATCTTTTTATTCCTTCTTTTATTTGAATTGGTGAAGCTAAAGCACCAAATTGTCCAATAAATGAAGGAGCTACTTCTGCGTAGACATTTTTACCGGATTTTATTGCTTTAATTATTTGGTAAATCTGAGATTTGTCCGATATTGCACCAAATGGACACTCTGTAATACATCTACCACATGCTACACATTTATCCTGATTTATAGACGCCCTTCCTAAATAATCCGTTTCTATTGCCTTTACACCACATACGGATGCACAAGGTCTATCGTACATAATTATTGCATTGTAAGGACAAGCCTCTTTACATTTTCCACATTTTATACATTTTTCTTCATCTATTACAGCTTGATTTTTTTCTATTGTAATAGCATTTTTAGGACAAACATGAGAACATGGATGAGCTAAACATCTTCTACAGTTATTTGTTACATAATATGTTTTAGTAGGACAAGACTCACAAGCAAAAGGTATAACATTAATTAAAGGTTCTTCAAAAATTCTATGGTCTACATCTACACTTTCTATTCCATCTGTTATTGCACCTAAGTCTGAAGCTTGTCTTAATTTTAGCCCCAACCCCAGTCTTAAACGCTCACTTACTATTGCTCTTTCTAAAAAAATACTATCTCTGTAATTTGCAACTTCTCCCGGCAGTATTCTATAGACCGCTTTTCCAAGCTCCTCTAAAGGAGTGTCACTATAAGCCATTTTAGCTATTTCAGAAAAGACTTTAAGTCTTATATTGTTAATATCAAAATAGGTTTCTTTCATCTTCTTTACATTAATCCTTTAAAATCATATACTTTAAATATTTCTTCTAAAATTTTATCATTATTGGCATTTTCAATAGTTTTTCCATTTATGTAAACTACAGGTGATGCATCGTAAGCACCTTTACAATTTCTTCTGCATTTTATTGGGATAACTTCTATTTCTTCTATTTCTACTTCAGCTTCTTCTGCTCTTTCTCTCATATTTTCTGCCCAATCTTCAAAATAATCTAAGATATTCATTGCACTCATCATTGTACAAGATGAGCCTACACATATTTCTATTTTCATAACTCCCCCTAATAGTTAATTTTTTAATATATTATTGTATTTAAGTATATCATAGCCAATATGTAATTTACAAAACACAAAATACAAGATTTATATTTTGTGTTTTGACTTAACCTATATACTATCTACTAAACTTTCAATATACTTAATTGCATTTCTTAAAGGTTTTTCGGTAGTAATATCCACCCCTGCTTTTTTTGCCAATTCTATACTATTTAATGTGCCTCCGGCTTTTAATACTTCAATCCATTTTTTAGCTACTTCTTCTCCCTCTTCTTCGATTAACCGACTTACTTCTGTTCCTATTGTAAGCCCTGCCGAATAAGTATAAGAATAAAGCCCACTATAGTAATGAGGTTGTCTCATCCACGTTAGTTCTGCACCTTTTGTAATTTCAACATCAGGTCCCCAAAACTTCTCTAAGACCTCTCTGTAAATTGCTGACAAATCATCTGCACTAAAGGATTTACTTTCATCTATTAGTCTATATACCTCCCTTTGATAGGCAGCTTCTAGTAAATGTGTAACAAAATTATGGTAATAGGTTCTAGAAATAATTTGAGATTTTAAATATTTTTTCTCCTCTTCATCTCTAGCATTATTTACTAAATATCGCCCCATTATTAACTCATTTGTCGTAGATGGAGTTTCAATAAAATACATAGACACATCTGTATTTAAGATATTTTGATACTTGTTTGTTAAATTAAAATGACCTGCATGACCTAATTCATGGGCAAGTACCATAGCTTCTGTCATTTTACCGGTCCATGAAATCAATATAAAAGAATTTTTACCATAGGGACTTGAACAAAATGCTCCTGTTGATTTTCCATAGTTATTAACATAATCAATCCATCTGTTATTAAAAGCATTTTTTAATATATTTTTATATTCATCTCCTAAAACGGATAAGCCGTCTTCTACTAATTTTCTAGCGTCTTCCACGGAAATAACCTTATTAAAAGCTTTATTTGTGTCAATTTTTAAATCCATATAAGTAACTTTGTCTAATTTATTTCTTTCTCCAATGATTTTCGTATATTTTCTCATTACCGGAGCTAACTCTTTCATTATTATATCTATCTGTCTATTATATAGTTCCTCCGAAACTCTTTGTCTATGTAAAAGATATTCTGTTGTAGAGTTAAATCCCCTGATTTCAGATATAGCCTTGTCTTTTTGACAATGAGCTAAATAAGTTGCAGCTGTGGAATTTTTGTATTTTTCTAAAGTTTCAGAAAAAACTTTAAAAGCCTCTCTTCTTATTTCGGTATTATTGTGGTTTTCATACATGCCTTCAAAAAGATTATAACTTAATTCATATTCTTTTCCATTTACATAAAAGTTAGGAAATGTAATATCCTGTAATTTTATAGAATTGTATATTCCATAAAAAGAATTTAAGCTTCCATTTAATTTTTTAATGGATTTTT